>CAYVEO010000054.1:0-4107 GCA_964449965.1 uncultured Planctomycetia bacterium | reverse complement strand
GCTTAAAGTTATTCTTGTCCCGCATTTCCTGTCAAGGATTGTTAAGAAAATAAAAGTAGATGAGAATCTCGGTCTTTTTCTGAACCCCACAGTTTCCATATTCGTGGCCCTGTTTTTTGTATATCTTTCTTACATTTTCACCGACAGGATTGTATGCGTAGCCGAGGGAATTGAACACGGGGCATTTTCGGTGTCATTATCGGTTATTCTGATGGGTATGTTTATTATGATTTTTAGAATGAAAGCCATAGCGCAAATAGTGGGGCTTTTAGTTACTGAGAATGGGCTTTTCCTCGCCGCGGCGAGCGTATCCGGCGGCATGCCTTTTTTTGTGGAGATTGCGGTATTCTTTGATATATTTTTGTGCGTCATTATTCTGGGGCTTTTCGTATATAAGATAAATAAGGCATTTACTCATATAGATGTTCACAGGCTTAACGGATTGAAAGGTTAATACATGGAATTGTTTTTTATACTGGGTATCCCTTTATGTCTTGCTATTGCTTCATTGTTAGTCAGAAGGAGCAGTGTCTTTGGCATTTTTAATGCCTTAGGCTATCTGGTGATTTTGTGCGTATCATTAAGATTATCTTTTGATATAACCAAAGGCGTTACCCCGTTTATCCCTTCAACCTTTTTTCATATAGACGCGCTAAGTGCATATTTCATTCTTCTCATAGCGCTCATTAATTTTATTTCTTCAATTTATTCTATCGGATACCTTGCCTCGGACGTCAAAGAAGGCGCTATTTCAGAAAGGAAGGCGTCAGGATATTGGACGCTGTATAATCTTTTTGCATTTACCATGTTTTTTGTTACCGTGGTGAATAATCTGGGCGTTATGTGGGTTTCCATTGAGATGACTACCCTTATTTCAGCTTTTCTCGTTGGATTTTATAACACCAAAAAGTCAATAGAAGCCGCCTGGAAATATATCATTATTTGTTCAGCAGGTATTGTCCTGGCGTTTTTAGGGACAATACTCCTGTATTATACCGTTTCCCGTCATGCCGGTATAAACAGTCTTAACTGGACAGAGATAGTTTCCGTTGCCCGGAACCTTGACCCGCGGGTAGCAAAAATAGCCTTTTTGTTTATTCTGGTTGGTTATGGCACCAAGGCAGGCTTAGCGCCCATGCACACCTGGCTTCCTGATGCTCACAGTCAGGCACTTTCGCCTGTGAGTGCCTTGCTTTCAGGCGTATTGCTGAAAACGGCTTTCTATGCAATTATAAGATTTACGATTATCGTCAATAAGTGTGTCCCGTCACACTATACGCAGAATCTTTTCATCTTTTTCGGAATAGTTTCCCTGGGTATTGCTGCCGGATTTATACTGGTCCAGAAAGACATAAAAAGGCTCCTTGCGTATAGCAGCGTAGAGCATATTGGCATTATTTCAATCGGCTTAGGTTTTGGAGGGATTTTAGGTATATACGGAGCACTTTTCCATGCGTTCAATCATGCCGTTACAAAAGCCCTTATGTTTTTGGGCGCCGGAAGCACGGTAAGGAAATATAAAACCAGTAACATGCATCTCATAAAAGGTGTTATCAATGTTATGCCTTTGACCGGGGTTATTCTTATTTTAGGGGCTTTTGCCCTGGCAGGGTCACCGCCATTTTCAATTTTTTTAAGCGAAATAATGATACTTACTGCCGGTTTTAAGGAAGGTTTTTATCTGGGGGCAATACTTTTCTTGTTGTTTGTGGGAATAATATTTGCGGCAATCATTTACCATTTTTCAAGGGTTATCTTCGGTAATAAGCCCCAGGCCATTATGGTTACGCGAGGGCAGATTACGGCAAAGTTGTCATTGATATTCTTATTGATTTTAATTCTTATTTTCGGGATAAGCATTCCTGTTTTTTTTAATAAGTTTATCGTGAATGCAGTTGAAATAATAAAGGGGTAAAATGGGCTACGGACGTCTCCTTGAGGAGATAAGAAAGGGACATGATTCAATTGAAATAATTGCTGAGCGCGAGGATGAGGTTTATCTGGACGTTGACCGTGAAAATTTCGGAAAGGTGTGCCTTTTTTTGCACAAGCGGCTGCATTCACCTGTGATGACGTATTTCGCTTCTGACGAAAGAAAAGACAGCAAGGCATTTGTTATTTATTGCGTTTTTTTGAGCACAGAGTATAAAAAATGGTTTTTTGTAGTTATGAAAATTCCTGAAAATGAGCCGCATTTTAATTCAATAGCGAAAGAGATATATTCCGCTTCGTTGTTTGAGCGCGAGATAAAAGAGATGTATGGGTTAGAGCCGGTTGGCAACCCTGATGTCCGAAGACTGCGTCTGCATGATGAGGTTTGGCCGGCAGAGTGGTATCCTCTTCGCAAGGATTTTAATTTAACAAAAGCCGGTAGGACAGGAAAAGGAGAGTTTCATTTTAAGAAAATTGAAGGAGAGGGCGTATTTGAGGTTCCGGTAGGACCTGTGCACGCCGGCATTATTGGTCCGGGGCATTTTAGATTCAGTGCAGCAGGAGAGCCGGTAATTAATCTGGAAATACGCCTTGGTTGGACGCACAGGGGCGCGGAAAAGCTCTTTGAAGGAAAATCCATTCCCGATGCTTTAAATCTTTCCGAATGTATTTGTGGAGACGCCGCCTTTTCTTATAGCACGGCGTTTTGTAAGACTATTGAGAAAATCATCGGGGTAAATCCTGTGCAGGAAACGTCAGTCTTGCGTGCCATGTTACTTGAGTTAGAGAGGATGTCCAATCATGCCGCGGATATCGGCGGCATAGCCCTTGACGTCGGTTTTACTTTTCCTGCAAATCTTGCGGCAATCATTAAGGAAAATATACTCGCGGTTAATAAGAGTCTTACCGGCAGCCGGTATCTTAAAAACATGAATTGCATAAGCGGCTTGAAAAAAAATCTAAACAGCGATGATAAAGCGATTCTGTTAGTTTCCCTGAAGTCCATTGAAAAGGATTTTAGCGAATTAGAAGGAATATTGATGTCCAGCATCTCTTTCATGGACAGAGTTGATACCGCCGGTATTTTAAGAAAAAAGACTGCAGAAGATTTAGGCATTGTAGGGCTGGCGGCTCGTGCTTCAGGGATACCGCTTGATTTAAGGAAGGTTTTCCCTGAAAATTATGACGTCGTCAGTTTTCAAGCGGCAAAGGAAGAAAAAGGGGACGTCTTGGCGCGGCTTAAAATCCGTTTGTTTGAGTTTAAGGAATCAGTGCGATTGATAAGAGAGTTTTCCGGGAAGATAAAATCAGAAAAGGGATGTTATCCTGCCGATTTTACTCTTAAAGAAGGATCTGCCCTGGGATACGTGGAGAGCTGGAGAGGGCCGGTTTTATTCTGGATAAAACTCAATAGCCAGGGATTAATTGAAAGGTGCAAAATTACAGACCCATCGTTTCACAATTGGCAGGGCTTATCTTTTGCAGTACTCGGAAATATCATACCGGATTTTCCGCTATGCAATAAAAGTTTTGACCTAACTTATTCAGGTAACGACTTATAAAAATGCTTAGTATATTTAAAAACAGTATCATAAAAGGCAGAGTAACCCGGGTGCAAAAACAAGAAGGGCTCATTTTGCCTGAGGACGTAGAAAAGATTGGACATGAATTGAAATCCTTAATTCATAAGAAATTTAGCAGGTCATTTCATATCCGCGAAGTGGATACCGGTTCTTGCGGGGCTTGTGAGTCAGAAGTCATCTCCTGCTCAAATCCTATTTATGATATTCAGCGGTTTGGCGTGGATTTTGTCGCTTCTCCGCGGCATGCAGATGCTCTTCTTGTGACAGGACCTGTATCAAAAAACATGACGATTGCCCTTAAGAAAACGTATGGCGCCATGCCCCAGCCCAAGTTTGTGATTTCTCTGGGTAATTGCGCAGCGGACGGATGGGTTTTTAAAAATTCATACTATACAGAAGGCGGCGTCAGCAATGTCTTACCAGTTAATTTACATATCCCCGGTTGCCCCCCAGAGCCTTTTCTTATAATTAAATATCTGTTAGCATTCCTTAAACAAAAATAACAAGTATCTTGTCTATTATTTTAAAAAATTCGCGTGTAATACCAATATGATAATGTCCTATTTAGCCAATTTAGAAATGTCCTATTTTA
>CAYVEO010000053.1:0-15270 GCA_964449965.1 uncultured Planctomycetia bacterium | reverse complement strand
TAAATAGGACATTTCTACTTTGGTAAAAATAGGACATTTCTAAATTGGCTTGACAAACCTAAAAATTTTTCTTGATTTTTTGGGAATTTGGTGATAGTATTAGAGCAGAAAAGATGAGACCCGTTATTGTTACTATTATACTGCTGGTATGGTTAGGTGTTTTGTGTGCCGAAACACTACAAAAAAATATAGAAGAAGGAGGATTGTCTATGGACCTTAAAATTATATCTCAAGCGTTCTCACATAACGGCGAAATCCCCAAGCAATATACGTGTGATGGTAAGGACATCTCCCCGCCTCTTGAATGGTCCGGTATTCCTGAAGGAACCAAGAGCCTCGTCCTTATCGTGGATGACCCTGATGCCCCTGACCCAAAGGCCCCGAAGATGACCTGGGTACACTGGGTGCTCTATAATATCCCTCCAACTGCCACGGGTCTGCCTGAAGGCGTCAGGGCCAATGCCCTTCCAGAGGGAACGAAGGAAGGAATCAATGACTGGAAGCGAACGGGTTACGGAGGTCCATGTCCTCCGATAGGCCGCCATCGTTATTTCCATAAGCTCTATGCTTTAAAGGTGGTCTTGCCGGACCTTGGCAAGCCGACCAAGTCAGAGATTGAAAAAGCGATGAAGGGAAATATTCTGGAACAGGCAGAGTTGATAGGGACCTACCAGCGTTCACGATAGCCATGCAATCAGAGATAATCTGTGCAGGCACTGAGATTTTATTGGGGCATATTGTAAACACAAATGCAACCTATATCTCCCAGAAATTAGCAGAGATTGGAATAAACCTCTATTACCATACAGTCGTCGGCGACAATCCCGAAAGATTAAATTCTACAATCAAAAATAGCCTTAAGCGTTCAGACATAGTAATCATAACAGGCGGACTTGGACCCACTGTAGATGACATTACGCTTGAGACCATCTCAAAAGTAACTCACCGCCCATTAATACTCAATGGGAAAGAATTAAAAAGAATAAAGAGCTGCTTTTCTGCCATTGGTGTCCCAATGGCAGAATCCAATATCCGCCAGGCTTATATTCCCAAAGGGGCTATTATAATAAACAATAATATGGGCACTGCTCCTGGGTTTATCATTGAATTGGGGAGGAAGGTATTAATCGCTTTGCCTGGCGTCCCTTTAGAACTAACCCCAATGATGGAGGATACTGTTATACCATATATTAAGGAAAAGTTCTATTCAGGCGGAATGTCCGACTGGGCGGGCGGGCTTATAAAATCAAGGACACTAAAGATAACAGGACTCGGTGAATCTAAAGTAAATGAAGAAGTCTCCGACCTATTAAAGATGTCAGGCAATGTAACAGTGGGGATATATGCCCATGTGGCACAGGTTGACCTTAAGATAACAGCCAAAGCCCATGATGAACCTCAGGCAGTCTATTTGATAAGCCCTGTAGAAGAAGAGATAAGAAATAGGCTGGGTAATTATATATTTGGCACTGACACTGATACGCTTGAATCTGTAGCAGCAAAGTTCCTCGTAGAAAATAATCTTACCATCTCAACAGCAGAATCATGCACAGGTGGAGGACTTGCAAAAAGGCTCACAGATATACCAGGAAGTTCTGCATATTTTAAGCTCGGTATAATAGCCTATTCCAACGAGGCAAAGATAGAGAGATTAAATGTCCCGAAAGAGATGCTCAAGCGGTATGGCGCAGTAAGCAGCCAGGTCGCTATTAAAATGGCAGATGCCGTAAGGAAATCTGCACGGACCGATATAGGGGTATCTATCACAGGAATCGCAGGACCGGCAGGTGCTACGAAGACAAAACCTGTCGGCCTGGTTTATATTGCCCTGTCAAAAAAAACCATCGGTAAGACAGGCGAGACGCCTGTCCTACCGATAATATGCAAACGGTTCAATTTCCAAGGCAGCCGGGACACTATCAGGTTCAAAGCAACTCAATCTGCCCTTGACATGCTCAGGAATTATATGTCAAAATATAGATAGAACTCGTAAGGATGTGGACGCAGCCTCACTGCATCTATCTCCCTCGTCCTCTTGTATTCTAACCACACCTCTAATACATCCTCGGTAAATACCTTGCCTTTCAATAGGTACTCATGGTCATTTTCAAGTGCATTTAGAGCCTGGTCCAGAGATGACGGAACAGTCTTGATTTTCTTTTGTTCTTCTTCACTCAGTTCGTATGTATTTGCATCAAGAGGTTCACCCGGGTCTATCTTATTTTGTATCCCATCTATCCCTGCCATCAACATCGCTGCAAAGGCGAGATATGGGTTACATGAATTGTCAGGTGACCTAAATTCAATCCTCTTTGTCTTTGGGTTTTCAGTATATACCGGTATCCTGACGCAGGCGCTCCTGTTACGCTGTGAATAGACGAGGTTCACAGGTGCCTCATACCCGGGCACTAACCTCTTATAAGAATTGGTGGTCGGGGCACAGAATGCCATTAATGAATGTGCATGTTTCAACAGACCCCCGATATAATATTTGGCTGTCTGGCTTATCAGTGCATAACCTTTCGGGTCAAAGAATATGTTCTTCCCGCCCTTCCATAAGCTCTGATGGGTATGCATACCTGAGCCATTGTCACCAAAGATTGGCTTGGGCATGAATGTAGCAACCTTATTATTCTTCTTTGCAACGTTCTTGACAATGTATTTATAGAGCATGCATCTATCTGCCATAGTCACAAGGCTGTCAAACTTCATGTCTATCTCTGCCTGTCCCGCGGTCGCTACCTCATGGTGATGCACCTCTATAGGGATACCGGATTTAATCATAGTCAATATCATCTGGCTGCGCAGGTCCTGCTGTGAATCGTGAGGAGGCACAGGGAAATAGCCCTCCTTATACCGCGGCTTATATCCTAAGTTTGGATTCTCAGCCCTTCCTGTATTCCATTCACCTTCTATAGAATCAAGGAAATAGTACCCGGAGTTTTCTGTCTGGTCAAACCTTATATCGTCAAAGATGAAGAATTCCATCTCTGGCCCCCAGTAACTCATATCTGCTATACCGGTTGACCTCAAGTATTCTCCAGCCTTCCTGGCAACGTATCTGGGGTCACGCGTATAAGCTTCTTTACTAATCGGGTCATATATATCGCATATTATGCTCATTGTAGGGACTTCACAACCCGGGTCAACAATTGCCGTCTTGGGGTCAGGCATCAATAGCATATCACTCTCCTGTATCTTCTGGAACCCGCGTATGCTTGAGCCATCAAATCCTATCCCCTCAGTCCATATACTCTTGACAGGGTCGTCTATCTCATATAACTCACTCACAGGTATAGAGAAATGCTGCCACAACCCCGGCAGGTCATTGAATTTCAGGTCCACAATCTGAATATTATGTTCCTTTATCAGTTTCGGAATCTTATCTATGGACTTCCCATTCACTACCATTCCAGCCTCTTTCCCAACTTTCACCTTAGCCATACATCCTCCTCTGTAAACTGTACACTGTAACCTATTAACTGTAAACTTATTAACTGTCCACTGTTTTATATAGCCTGCCCCTATCCGATTGCCACTGAACCTCGTTCTTCAGTCCGTATGCGGATGCATTCTTTAAGGTCAAGTATAAATATCTTCCCATCGCCTGTCTCACCGGTTTTTGCACCTTTGATAATCGCATGGACAGTCGGCTCCACAAAATTATCATTTACGGCGATTTCCAGACGGATTTTTCTTAGCAGATTACCGGTCTCTTTACTGCCGCGATAAACTTCTGTTACACCCTTTTGCCTTCCGTGACCCAGCACTTCACTTACCGTGATGAGGTTAACTTCAGCTTTGTAAAGCTCTTTTTTGACATCTTCTAATCTAAACGGCTGAATTATAGCAATAACCAATTTCATATGAATCTCCTATTCCAATATAGTATAGGCCCTTTCATGATGCTGGGTGAGGTCAAGCCCCATGGACTCTTCTTTTTCGTTTACCCGGATCCCTATAACCGCATCTATCACTTTGTAAATAACAAACGTGACGATAGATGTATATACCAGAGTAACAAGAACAGCAATCAGCTGTATAAGGAGTTGTTTGGGATTACCAAAGAATAAGCCATCTGCTCCGGCAGGATTTACAGCCTTAGAAGCAAATAAACCTGTCGCCAATGCACCCCATGTGCCGCCGACACAATGAACTCCAAATGCATCTAATGAATCATCATAACCTAATTTCGGCTTTATTATACTAACAGCTATGTAACAAAAGACACTGACTAACAAACCAATGATAATGGCAGGCAGGACGCTTACAAATCCTGCGGCTGGCGTAATAGCAACTAACCCTGCCACAGCACCGCTGCAGACACCGAACATTGTCGGTTTACCTATGCGAATCCATTCTATAATCGCCCATGATAGGCCGGCAGCTGCCGCTGCAGTATTTGTTACTACAAAGGCATTTACTGCCAGACCATTGGCTGCCAGGGCACTCCCTGAATTAAATCCAAACCACCCGAACCAGAGTAAAGCAGTCCCCAATACTACGTAAGGTAAATTGTGCGGAGCAGGGACACTGTGCTCTATATTTTTTCTTTTGCCGATTATTAATGCGGTAACCAGGGCAGCCATACCGGCATTAATATGCACTACCGTTCCGCCGGCAAAATCAAGCGCGCCTAACTTTCTTAAGAATCCTCCTATTCCCCATACCCAGTGGCATACAGGGTCATAAACGAACGTTGCCCACAAGAGGATGAAAATAATGAAGGCGGAAAATTTCATCCTTTCAGCAAAGGCGCCTATAATCAATGCAGGCGTTATTATCGCAAACATCGCCTGAAAAATCATAAACGCCTGGTGAGGTATAGTACCAGCATAGTCAGCATAAGGTTCAAAACCTACGCCATTGAGTCCAAACCACTGTCCACCACCCCAGAATCCTTCTCCTGGCATAAAAGAAAGGCTGTAGCCATACAGTACCCATTGGACGCTTAACAAACACAGTACGATAAAACACTGCATGAGGATACTTAATATGTTCTTTCGACGGACCATACCGCCATAGAAGAAAGCCAACCCCGGGGTCATCAACATTACCAGCACAGCTGAAATTAACACATACGCAGTGTCGCCTGCATTAAGCATTTCTTACTCCTTTCAACAGGAAACCAATATAAAATTTATTATAGACACTGCGTATTACAATCATGTTACAAACATGTTAAATCTATGTTAAATCGCCACCTCTCCCTTCTCGCCTGTGCGTATTCTTACGGCATTCTCTACAGGATATACAAAAATCTTACCATCGCCAATCTCACCTGTCTTCGCTGTCTTTGCAATCGCATCCATAATCTTCTCTACATCTTCATTCCTGGCAATAATTTCTATCTTTATCTTGGGTAAGAGTTCAACTTTAAACTGCCTCCCACGGAATTGTTCCATCAACCCTTTTTGTCTGCCATGCCCCTCAATACGGGTAATCATCATCCCCGGATAACCTAATTTTTCCAGGACATCCCGCACTTCATCTAACTTCTCCACGCGAATTACCGCCTCAATCTTTTTCATCATATATCCTCCAATCAACTATTCATCGTATAAAAATTAGGATAAGCAGGTGTCCCATGCTCTTGCACATCAAGTCCTTTTAGTTCTTCTTCAGGTGAAACCCTGATTCCAAAGCAGATATCCATAAATTTAAACATAATAAAACCTAAGCCAAATGCCCACGCAACACAAACCAAAGCGCCGATAACCTGAGCAGTCAATTGTCCAAACCCTCCGCCATAGAATAAACCTCTGACAAGCGGTTCAGCAGTATTACCTAATCCGTATGTCCCATCAGCAAAAAGCCCGACACTGATAAGACCCCATACCCCGTTAATTGCATGGACACTAACAGCACCTACCGGGTCATCCACCCCTATACCCTCCCAGAAATAGACACTCAGGACAACCAAAACCCCTGCTACAATGCCAATTACTACCGCTGCCCATGCTTCAACCCATGCACATGGAGCAGTTATGGCTACCAGTCCTGCTAAACATCCATTCAACATCATGCCCACGTCCCATTTTTTTGTCTTGGCAAAAACCAGAAGCAATGCTATGGCTGCGCCTGCTGCTGCGGCTAAATTGGTATTTACTGCTATTACTGCAATTCTTAATTGATGCGCAGAAAAAGTTGACCCGGGATTAAATCCAAACCATCCAAACCACAGGATAAACGTGCCGAGTGCGGACAAAGTAATACTATGTCCGGGAATAGCCTTTGGCTTACCATCTTTACCGTATTTCCCGAACCTCGGTCCTAAAAGAATTGCCCCGGCCAAACCAACAAACCCTCCCACGGTATGCACAACACCAGAACCTGCAAAATCAACATGACCTGCTCCAAAGGGAAGTTTGGAAAGCCAACCCCCTCCCCAGACCCAATGACCATAAATAGGATATATAATCAAACTTACAAAGACACTATAAATCAGATAGGCTGGAAATTTTAGTCTCTCAGCCACTGCCCCAGAGACGATTGTTGCGGCTGTCCCGGCAAAGACCAACTGCCAGAAAAACATCAGATACCTGCCAACGTCATAATTTGAACCATGCAGAAACCAGCCAGTCGTGCCAAATAACCCTTTGTAATCCTGACCCATCATTATGGCAAAGCCAAACGCCATAAAGAACAGTGATGCCATAACAAAGTCAATGGTATTTTTAGCCATAAGATTCGTAGCATTCTTTGCCCTGCAGAAACCGGTTTCTACCATTGCAAATCCTGCCTGCATAAAGAAGACTAAAAACCCGCAGACCAGAACCCAGACATAATCAACCGGTGCTTGCGGATTCTGTGCCAGGGTATCTGCCCCGGCAGGGTCCTGGGCAAAAGCAAGAGTTGTTGTCGCCAACCCCCAAAATAACAAGCCCAAGCATATTAAACCAAACCATTTTTTGAACATCTTCCCACCTCCATTTAAAAGTTTATATCCAATTGAAGCGTCCATTTCGTATCGCCATTCAGAGCCCTGTCATTGAACCATACAGGCCCTGCAAGCAAACTAATATTAGGTGTAAAAAAGTAGTATAAGCCAAATCCACCGGCCCCAATAGCATTGTCCCCGCTGGCATAGTCTGCTGCAAACATAACCTTATCCTTATAGATATACTTGTCATAGCCAATCATAAACCCATCCTCTTCCTCATTCCCCTGCGAGTCCTTCAGGACATCACTGTTGCCTGCATAGTAACCTAAATGGAGCCTTCCCAAATTAGCAGGAAGGGTCTTGCCAACAATTACATCCACTATGTTGTAGTCTGTAACATTCTTCTTGGTCCCGACATTAAATATACCTAAGTTCAATGCCGGTGAACCTTCAAAAAGTGCACCTTCCGGAGTGCCTAATTTCGCATTAAACATCAGGGGCTCATCCGTAGGCTCCATTATATCAAAACCAACCTCCATCTTAAGTTTTTCAAAAGGCAGCACCCCTACAGTCAATCCATAAGTCGTAGGAAAATCCCCGCCACCGCTTGCAGGACTATTCTTACCAATCGTTGTGTAAGTATCATACGTGATGTGCCACAAACCAAACGCCTGGATATCACTCGTGCTTGGTGTCCAGTAAGTAGTAGATGGAGTAGCCCATGCGGATACTGATAACCCCCAAATCACCAGCCAACCTGCCAATATGCTTATAACTATCTTTTTCATCTTTACCATCATCCTCCTTTTTAAATTAAGCCGACCAAGGTCGGCAACTACAAAATTATTGAAATTCCTATTTATACCTACCACCTCCTCTCTCATATTACACTGCACATTATACTCACCCCATATTACAAACAGATTACATTGCGGTTAAATGTATGTTAATTTTAATTACTAAATTTTTTTGGTTTCTCACCTTGACTTTTCCGGAAACTTGTGGTATATTGCAAAGTGATAATCAAGGAGGGGGATATATGGAAAGAAAAGGTGTCGTTACGGTAAAAGGGAATCCTGTCACATTGATTGGTCCGGAACTCAAGGTTGGGGATAAAGCCCCTGATTGGACCATTCTTGACAAGGAATTAAAAGAGGTCCGGTTAAAGGATTTTGCAGGCAAGATAAAACTCATCAGCGTTACGCCATCCTTAGATACGCCTGTATGTAATGCTCAGGCAGGTATATTGAACAAGGAAGCAGCAAAGTTACACGATGGCATTGTGATAATAAATGTGAGCATAGACCTCCCCTTCGCTGTAGAGAGATTCTGCACAACTGCCGGGATAGACAAAATGAAAACATTTTCAGACCACAGGGATGCGTCATTTGGAACAGGCTTTGGTGTCCTGATTAAAGAATTGAGACTCCTTGCTCGCTCTATCTTTATACTTGATAAAGATGACGTTATAAGATATATTGAGATAGTCCCTGAAATAACACACCATCCTGATTATGAGAAAGCAATTGAAATGGTGAAATCACTTGCTTAATAGAAAGGAGGAAAAGGACATGGCTTATACTGCAAAGGATTATAGCAAACTTATCGGAATGGAGGGTTTTAGTGAAACGATTCTTAAAAATCATTTCACATTGTATCAGGGATACGTAACAAATACGAATAAGGTGATAGATACGCTTAACCAGATGTTGAAGGATGGTAAGACAGCCGCACCGGAATATGCCGAACTTAAGAGGCGGCTTGGATGGGAATTTAACGGGATGAGACTGCACGAATACTATTTTGAAAATTTAGGCGGTAAAGGTGGTATTAAAAAGGACGGGAAACTCGCAAAGAATATTACTGATAGTTTTGGAAGTTATGAATTATGGGAGAAGGACTTTAAGGCAACCGGGACAATGAGAGGAATTGGATGGGTGGCAGCTTATCAGGACGTAACCAATGGGAATTTGCTCAACTTCTGGATAAATGAACATGACGTCTCCCACCCATCAGGCTGTAACCTCATCCTGATTATGGACGTATTTGAGCATGCCTATATGATTGATTACGGGCTAAAGAAGGCAGATTATATAGAGGCGTTCTTTAAGAATATAAACTGGGCAATAGCAGAATCAAGACTTAAATAAAAAATAATCCCCCTACCTTGACAAAACAGGATTTATAGGGTATACTTATTATGTTAGAGAGATAGAGTAAATTCCCTGCATACTCCATACGGGGAGGAGGGGGAAATATGATATATCCGGTTATATATTCATGCTTATCAGAAAACCATAGGATGTTCACTACCTATGGTTTTTTTATTTTGGTGAGTTGAAAGACATGGAAAATAAAGTATCTAAAATTTTTATGGATGCGGAGCTGCGTATGTTATCTACTGCTCTGGAACAAAGTCCGCGTATGATTATAATTACAGATACCAAAGGCAGCATAGAGTATGTGAATCAGAAGTTCACCCAGTTAACCGGTTATACCCTTGAGGAAGTCATTGGCAAAACCCCCCGCATCCTGAAATCAGGTAAAACCCCTCCCGAGATGTATAAACGTCTGTGGGAGACGATTACTTCCGGATGCGAATGGCATGGAGAACTTCTCAATAAGAAAAAAGACGGTGGGTTCTACTGGAAATGCAGTTCCCTATCACCTATTAGAAGTTCAGAGGGGGTTATTACACGTTTTATTGATATTTCTGAAGATATCACAAAACACAAGGAGGCAGAGGATAAAATTAAGGAAGCGATAGAGGCAAAAACGAATTTTACGTCTATGGTTTCACATGAATTACGAACACCTTTGACGACCATAGAAGAAAGTATTGCCGTTATCCTTGATGGGTTAACAGGGGTTATTAATGATGAGCAGAAAGAGTATTTAACTATCGCAAAAAGAAACGTAGACAGGCTTGCCAGATTAATCAATAATGTCTTAGACTTTGAAAAACTTGAATCCGGCAAGACGGAAATTAATATGCAGGAAAATGATATAAATGAGGTTGTTAAGGAGGCACATGAGACAATGGCTCCCATAATAGCAGAGAAAGGGCTGAATCTTATTGTCAAAGCAGATGAGAAATTGCCAAGATTGAAATTCGACAGGGACAGCATTATCCAGGTGCTGGAAAATATTATCAACAACGCCATAAAAGTTACATATAAGGGCAATATTACAATTATCACGGATAAAGGCGATGATGGTATTCATGTATCTGTGGAGGATACCGGCATCGGAATAAGGAAAGAAGATATGAATAAACTATTCCATGAATTTGAACAATTAGCCAGGGGCAAAGATAGAAAAACAGGCGGGACTGGTCTGGGACTTGCCATTTCCAAGAAAATCATAGAAAAACATAACGGGAAAATCTGGGCAGAATCAGAGCCAGGTAAAGGCTCAACCTTTCACTTTACATTGCCCGTCAAGTAGACGGGAAGGAGGCGGTTATGGAGAAGAAGAAAATACTAATAGTTGATAATGAAAGGGATGTGCTGACTCTTCTTGAAAAAAGATTATCCACGCGGGGATTCTCTGTCATGACTGCGGAAAACGGCAGTGATGCGATAAATCTGGCAAAATCAAAACGCCCTGACCTCATTATACTTGACGTAATGATGCCTGAAATGGACGGTTCAGAAGTCTCTGCCAGACTGCAAGAGGACTCTAAAACTAATGACATCCCGATTATATTTTTGACATGCCTAGTTACAAAAAAAGAGGAAAGAGAAAAAGGCCACGTTATCGGCGGCAGAATATTTGTTGCCAAACCATACAGGATAGAGGAATTATTGAAAGAGGTAGAGAGTCTTCTATGATAAAAAAGAGAATATTGGTTGTTGACGACGAAGAAGATCTGGTAAAGGTCTTGTACAAAAGATTATCCGGTGCAGGATACACGGTCTTTAGAGCACCGGGAGGCAAAGACATATTTCAATTAATAAGAGACGTTATGCCGGACCTTATTCTTCTTGATATTATGCTGCAAGAAATTGATGGCATGCAGATAAAGGCAAAATTGAACGAGGATATTACGACTGCCCATATTCCGGTGATATTCCTGACCGTAAGGAATGAAATATCTACTAAAGTAAATGGATTCCGTCTTGGTGCGGAGGACTATGTTACCAAACCATTTAACATGGAACTGCTGCTGGCACGGATTAATTCAGCATTAAGCAGGATAGACTTTTACCGGGAAGTTTCCATGAAAGACGGGCTTACAGGGCTTTACAATATCAGTTTTTTAAAGGAACAGATTACTATATTTTTCAATATGGCAAAGAGATACAAAAAGACGTTTTCGGTAGCCATAATAGACATTGATAATTTTAAGCAAATAAACGACACATATGGCCACGCTGCAGGAGATTTTGTTTTAAAGAATTTTTCTTCTATAGCAAAACAGACGCTAAGAAAATCGGATATAATTACAAGGTATGGAGGGGATGAGTTTATTATACTCATGCCTGAGGCTGATAACGAGCAGGCAACCCGTATGATTGAAAGGCTGAAGGATAACATAAAAGGTAAGGTCTTTGTTTTTCAGGACGGCGTATCTGAGATAACCTTTTCCATTAGCGCAGGCATAGCGACCTATGACGATGTCTTTACAGAATGGCCCAGGATATTTGAACTCGCCGACGCCAGGCTTTATGAAGATAAAAAAACAAAATAATTTTATTTCTTGCCTTTAAGATAATTCAACAGCCCGCCGGATAGAATTGACCTTCGTTCTTCATCGTCAATCTCAAGCCGCACTTTGTACTCCTTTGAATCGGTTTTCAGGGTAAGTTCCTTACTGCCCTTCTCTATCTCCTGCCTGATACCGCTGAACATGAGCCTATCACCCTGTTTAAGGTCATTATAGGTCTCTCTACTAATTATCAAAGGAATCAGTCCCTGATGGACAAGATTAAGACGGTGAATGCGTGCAAATGACATTGCAAGAACGGCACGCACTCCGAGATAAAGCGGTGCAAGAGCTGCATGTTCCCGGCTTGACCCCTGGCCGTAATTCTCCCCTGCCAGAATAAATCCGCCTTTTTTCTCTTTTGCCCTTAGGACAAAATCCGGGTCTTCTTTCCTGAACGTAAATTCGGCTATTTTGGGCACATTAGAACGATATGCCATCACAATTGCCCCGTCAGGTGCCATTGCCCCTGTGCTTATATTATCACCGAGTTTTATTAGTATCTCACCCGTAACATCATCAGAAAGCGGCACATTTACAGGCGGCGGTTTTATGTTCGGGCCGCGCCTTACCTCAACCTTTTCTCTCTCCTCACGTGATAGTGGAGAAATAAACATGCTGTCGTCAATGACATAATGCCTGGGCTGCCTTACTCCGGGCGGCTTGCCAAGGGTGCGCGGGTCAGTAATAACCCCGCGCAGGGCGGTTGCCCCGGCCGTGGCGGGACTGGACAGATACACCTGGTCATTGATAGTGCCGCTTCTGCCGGGGAAATTGCGATTAAACGTTCTAACCGACGGCTCACCAGACGGCGGCGCCTGTCCCATACCCACACATGGCCCGCACGCAGGTTCAAGGACTCTTGCCCCTGCAAGAAGATAATGCTCGTAGATTCCTGTATGAATAATAGTATCTAAGATTTGTCTTGAACCCGGACTTACTGTCATAGTAAGATGTGAAGGTAATTTGTTCCCTTTCAGGATAAGTGCCGGAATAGCAAGGTCCTCATACCATGAATTAACAGAACTTCCAACGCACACTTGAGCTACTTTTTTACCGGCAATATCGCCCACAGGGACAACATTGTCAGGACTTGAAGGACACGCAATAAGCGGAACGACTTTTTTCAGGTCAATTACTATTTCCTCATCGTATTGTGCATCAGGGTCAGACTCAAGCGGTTTAAAACACCCTTCTCTTTTCTGAAGCCGCAAGAATTCAAGCGTCCTCTCGTCAGATGGAAAAACTGCACTGGTAGCACCAAGTTCCGCAATCATATTCGCTATCGTCGCCCTCCGGGTCACACTCAAGGTCTTCACGCCTTCACCTGCAAATTCATATATCTTGCCAACCCCGCCTCGGACAGATAAGCGCCTTAACATCTCAAGGATAATATCTTTAGAGGCGACCCATGGAGAGAGTTTGCCCTTAAGTAAGACCCGCACTACAATGGGTGTAGTAAGTCCAAATGGATGCCCTCCCAGAACAACGCCAACGTCAAGACCCCCGGCGCCAATGGCAAGGCACCCCAATGCACCAGACGTAGGGGTATGACTGTCTGAACCAATGAGGGTTAGTCCTGGTGCTGCAAACCGCTCTACATTCACCTGATGGCAGATACCGTTTCCAGGTTTTGAGAAATGAATGCCATGGCGGCTTGTAAAGGTCTGGAGGAAAAGATGGTCATCAGGATTACAGTGGTCAAGTTGAAGCATATTGTGGTCAACATATACGATTGCAAAAGGAATCGCAATCTCCTTCAGTCCCAGTGTTTCATATTGCATCAGGGCCATAGTGCCAGTGGCATCCTGCATAAGCGCCTGGTCTATACGTAATAGATTTTTTTCTCCAGGTTTGAGATTCCCCTCAACAAGATGACTGCGTAAAATCTTAAAGGTCACATTATCTCCCATTTGAAATCCTCCTTAATATTAACTATACCATACTATTAGAAATAAGTCAAAATTTTTTTGCCCGCACCCTTGACAAACAGGTATTTATAGGGTATATTTGTATTGGATAGAGAAAGAAGAATGAGGGGGTGAGTAAAATGACAAAGGCACCAGCATTAAGATACGTAGAGGATATTGCCGGAGTCGGAGACGGGTTTAACAGACTATTTGGCTCTTTAGTAGGTGAGTCTATACTTCCTGCTTACGGTGAGAAGTTCTGGCATCCAGTGATAGACATCAATCAGACCGAGAAGGAGATATGCGTAAGAGTAGAACTCCCAGGGGTAGATGAGAAGGATATTAGCATATCGGTTGAGGAGTCAAGACTTACGATTAGCGGGGAAAGGAAGACTCAGGAAGAATACAAGGAGAGCAGCCAATGGTATAGCGAGATGACCTTTGGTTCATTTCACAGAATTATAGATTTGCCAGATACGGTCATCAGCGATAAGGCAGAAGCAAAGTTTGAAAAAGGACTTCTGACCGTTACCATACCCAGATCCGAGAAGGCAAAAGGCAAGAAGGTGAAGATATTAGTGGTGAAATAAATAATGACGTTGGGGCTGATTTTCACCCCTGTCATGCAAAGCAAGTAAAGCAAGTTTCACCACTAATAATAGGACAGGCATTAAGAAGACCGCCTGTCCTATTGTTTTAGTGTTCAGGAATTTCAAAATATTGTAGTTGCCGAGCTTGCTCGGCCTAATTTAGGAGTAGTAAATTATGATATTATTAACAGGCGCTACGGGTTTTGTAGGTTCTCATATTCTTAAGAGGCTAATGGACCAGCACATAAAGGTCAGGTGTGTGGTCCGGTCTACTTCCAATGCCAGGAGACTGGAATCGCAAGGCATTGAGGTTCACAAAGGCGATGTGACTGACACGGCGTCTTTAAACGGTGCGTGCAAAGGGATTGATACAGTCATACACTTAGTCGGTATTATTAAAGAAGGCAAAGGCATAACCTTTGAGAATGTCCATTGTGAAGGAACCGTTAATATACTGGAAGAAAGTAAAAAATCAGGTGTTAAGAGATTCATTCACATGAGCGCCCTCGGAACAAGGGCAAATGCAGTAAGCAGGTATCATAAGACCAAATGGCGCTCAGAAGAGGCTGTGAGAGAGAGCGGGTTAAATTACACGATATTCAGACCGTCAATTATATGCGGTCCTGAAGATGAATTTGTCAATATGTTTGCAAGGATGATGCACAGAAGCCCTGTCATACCCGTTATAGGCTCTGGCATTCACAAGATGCAGCCAATATACGTAGAAGACGTGGCTTCATCTTTTTTAAATGCAGTGGATAGTAATAAGACAATTGGCAGAATCTATGAATTAGGAGGACCTGAAGCCCTGACGTTCAATGATATACTTAAGACGATAGCAGATGTCATGGGTAAAAAGACGATACTTCTTCATATACCGACTGGCATCATGAGACCAGTCGCATGGTTAATGGAACATGCCTTACCCACTCCCCCTGTAACGAGAGAACAATTAATTATGCTTAATGAAGACAATACCTGTGACATATCAGCCATGCAAAACAACCTCGGCATCCACCCCATCCCCTTCCGCGATGCTATATCTACTTATCTTTAAGTATACAATGTTCCTGAAAAAATAATTGCTTTATAATAACAAATGATGTATAATATTCACAGTATAATGGTTAGAATAGGAGATAAAGATATGAATGAGAGAGATAGGGCATTGGTAATAGA
>CAYVEO010000052.1:0-15521 GCA_964449965.1 uncultured Planctomycetia bacterium | reverse complement strand
ATTAAGGTAGAGGGCGATAAAATTGTTGATGCAAAGTTTAAAACATTTGGCTGTGGCGCCGCTATTGCTACCTCAAGCATGGTGACTGAATTAGTCAAAGGTAAGACTGTAGAGGAAGCCTTAAAGATATCTAACAAGGCTGTAGCTGAAGCATTGGGCGGACTCCCGCCGATAAAAATGCACTGTTCCCTTTTAGCCGAAGAGGCCCTTAGGTCAGCGATTGATGATTATTTTAAACGGCAGGGCAAACCCATCCCGCAATCCCCGGATAAAAAAGATGCCCACAAAAACCATTTAGATTTCACTCAAGACTAAGGCAGATATGCAATTAAAATTCATGAGTCTGTTGACAGCAGTGCTTTCCATATCATTCTTACATACTGTAATGCCAAATCATTGGTTGCCCTTTGTGATGATGTGGAAGACCCAAAAATGGACTAAAAAGAAGACGCTTTCCGTATGTGCCATAGCAAGTATAGGACACGTAGTAGTAACAATTTTATTGGCCATGGCGGCGGTATGGTTAGGGTCTGAAATTTTAAAAAGGGCAGGTGGTTTTGCTGAACCATTGGCAGGCTGGATACTTATAACCTTCGGCATAATCTATATAATATTATCGTTTATCAAAGGTAATCATGAACACCACATAAATGAAAGACTTACTGATAAGGTTGCAGTATATGGCTTGATATTGATGTTAACCTTCTCTCCCTGCGAGGCTATATTGCCTATATTCTTTGCCTCCACCCCTATAGGTTGGAAATTAATAATAGTACTCTCATCCATATTTGCAGTCTTTACATTTGCCGGTATGCTTACCATGACATATCTATCCATGGTTAAATTGGAAGAGATAAAAATTTCAATATCTGAAAGGTTAGAGAAATTAATCTCAGGAGCAGTAGTTATAGTCCTTGGGGCGGCGCTGCTGCTCATTCCTCATGAAGAAATATTATTAAAAATAGGCGTGCCTTTAAGCGGGGTGTTGAGAGAATCATGGCATATACTGCTTGAGGCGAGTCCTTATATACTATTTGGGTTATTTATCTCAGGGATAATAGAGATTTTTATAAACAAAGAAAAGATTGCCAGACACCTTGGCCCGAATAAGTTCAAATCGGTTATCTATGCATCACTTTTCGGAATACCACTGCCTCTGTGCTCGTGTTCGGTTGTGCCTACTGCTATCTCTTTGAGAAAACAAGGTGCAAGTAAAGGGGCTACCATGGCATTCCTAATTTCTACGCCGGAGACAGGAGTTGATTCCATAGCTATTACCTATGCCTTAATGGACCCCATAATTACCTTCTTTCGTCCTATCACATCTTTTATTACTGGTACCGTAGGCGGGATTATGGAGAATATACTCCTGACAAAGGAGGAAAAGATACCCGCACACATTGAGAGGATGCATGGACATGAAGAGGAATTAGGTGTCCCTGAAAGTGCCGGGCATGGGTTTCTTGCTAAGATAAAATACGGGATGAAATATGCCTTTGTTGACCTTACAGATGACATAGCCTTATGGCTTGTCCTTGGTATAGCCGCCGCAGGGGTTATAACCTATCTCATACCGGATACGTTCATCATAGATTATTTCGGCTCAGGATGGAAAGCGATGTTCATGATGCTTATTATGGGGGTGCCTCTTTATATATGCGCCTCAGCCTCTACGCCCATCGCCGCTGCACTCATAGCCAAAGGGATTAGCCCTGGGGCTGCATTGGTATTTCTCATGGTAGGACCTGCTACGAATACAGCCACTATCATTATGGTGACTAAATTCCTCGGGAAAAAATCTGCCGTTATTTATTTGTTGTCTATCACTGTATGTAC
The DNA here is from genome assembly GCA_964449965.1 of uncultured Planctomycetia bacterium. Classification (GTDB taxonomy): domain Bacteria; phylum Omnitrophota; class Gorgyraeia; order CAYVEO01; family CAYVEO01; genus CAYVEO01. The sequence continues at coordinate 13,685 of CAYVEO010000052.1, read as the reverse complement.
CCTCCTCATGGGCTTTGTCCTTAACTACCTCTACCAATTTTGTGGCATAAATCCAAAGGCAGTGATTGGAAAAGCAGGAGAAATAGTCCCGCATTCTCTTGAGATAGTCTCTTCAATCGCATTGATACTATTGATGGTGCTTGTAAAGACAAATACGCTCAAGCGCCCGTAAAAAGTCCCTGGACACTCAGAGTAAAATATAGTATAATTTATTATAGAGGAATTTCAAAGAAGTAGGACAGGCGTCTCGCCTGTCATTTATAAATTGTATGGCTAAAAGACGCATTTTTTTAAGCTGGGTTCCCCTGGCAGTTTTGGTATGGGCGATAATATTTGGGACGTATGAGATTATTGAAAGGACCGTCCTTAAAAATTCCAGTCCCGCTCTACTCCATGTCCTTCATATTACAAGAGGGACATTAACCTCCTTTTTAATTGCCACCATAGTAGCCTGGTATATAATAAAAAGAGGCGGTATAGAATCCTTACAGGAAAAACAAAAAAGCCCTGTCCCGGGAGATTTCCAGCCGCTCCTTTTAAATATTATAGAGATAGAGTTGGAGAAAAGGTTGGGATGGCTCATACGCCTGAGGTGGGTGGCAATAGGAAGCGTCCTTGTAACCATTGGCATTACCTCCAGTATATTTAAGGTTCTTTCCGAATATTCAGTCTTTGCCCTGTTTCTTATCACCGTTGCCATGATAGGGTATAACCTGATATTTTATTTCCTGCTTAAGAAAGTGCATGCCCCTAAGGCACATGCCTTTGCCCAGGTTCTATTAGACCTCGTCTCTTTAACGCTAATGCTGCATTTCTCAGGCGGCATTGAAAACCCGTTTTTTGCCTTCTTTGTATTCCATGTAATCATTGGCAGTATCCTGCTCAGGAAATATGAGGCTTATCTTATAGGGCTGATTACCTGCCTGCTTTTTTGCGGTATGGTTATCCTTGAGCATACCGGAATTATAAATCACTACTCTTTGCTTCCGTTTCAAAATATAAATGCACAATTATTTGCACCCCTGGCATCTCCTCATTATATCTTTGGGATTCTATTTGCGTTCGTTGCCACGGCACTCTTTTCAGTATATTTCACGACAACCATCATGGAAAACCTGCGGCAGAGGCAGTTTGATTTGCAGAGGACAGGGGAAATGCTTGCGCAGGAAATTAAGAGAATGAAGGAAGTGGAGATACAGTTAGTTCAGGCAGGCAAGATGGTTGCTGTCGGACAATTAGCCTCTGGTATAGCCCATGAGATAAATAACCCCCTGGCTACAGTGGCTGCCTCAACCGAGTTTCTCAAAGAATTAGCACAGCAGGAAACCCTTGTCAGGTTAAAAGAGTTTGAAAGTTTTCCAAAACATCTTAACAGGATAGAGGAGCAGGTTTACCGCTGCAAAGAGATAATCCAGACCTTGCTTGGTTTCTCAAGGAAAGAGGATGCAGGGTTCGTTGAAGTGAAGGTTAGCGATGTTCTTGATGAAACACTCAAACTTGTCCAGGAAGGCGCAAGGGCACGGGGGCAGGAGATTATATGTCTATATAAAAATGGGCTGCCATCTGTGCAGGCTAACCCCAGACAGTTGCAGCAGGTATTCCTTAATATACTGATGAATGCTATTGATGCTATGGATGGAGGGGGTCGCATAACTATCAGGGCGTATTTAGAGGGACAAAACGTTGCAGTTGAGATAGCTGACAATGGCAGGGGGATATTACCCGAACATCTTCCCAAAATCTTTGACCCGTTTTTTACTACAAAGCCTCCTGGGAAAGGGACAGGATTAGGGCTTTATCTCGTCCATCAGATTATTCAGTCACAGAAAGGGAATATTACAGTCTCAAGCGAGGTTGGGAAGGGCTCTGTATTTACAGTCCGCATTCCATGTAGAGTAACAGAATAATATGAAAAAGGCAATCAATATATTACTTGTTGACGATGAGAAGGGTTTTAGAGAAACTATCACAGAACATCTTACGATGTACGGCTATTCAGTCTCTCCTGCCTCTTGCGCGGATGAGGCGATTCAGACTGTTAGTAATAAGAATTTTGAAGTGGCAGTAGTTGATGTAATGATGCCTGGTATGGATGGCGTTGCGCTTCTTAAAACCTTGAAAGACCTGCAGCCGTTAATAGAAGTAATAATCATAACAGGGCAGGGAAGCATAGAATCTGCCGTAGATGCGATAAAAAAAGGCGCATACAATTATCTTACCAAGCCGGTCAAATTTGCAGAGTTAGAAGCACAGATTCAAAAGGCTTACGAAAAGAGCCTGCTTTCCAGACAGAATGTCTTACAGGGAGAGGAACTAAGGTTCAGGCGAAGGGCTGGGTATGGCGAGATTATCGCCGTAAGTAGTAAGATGAAGGCAGTAATTGATCTGGTTGGGCAGGTCGCTCCATCCAATTCAACAGTCCTTCTTGAGGGAGATACAGGGACTGGTAAAGAGGTTATTGCTAACCTTGTCCACAAGAAAAGTACACGGGCTGATGGGCCGTTCGTTGTAGTTAATTGCGGGGCACTGCCTGAGAATATACTTGAGAGAGAATTGTTCGGCCATGCCAGGGGGGCGTTCACAGGGGCCGTGGAGACTAAACCAGGGCTCATTGAAGTTGCTGATGATGGGACGCTCTTTCTTGATGAAATCGGGGAGATGTCAATGACAGGGCAGGTAGCACTCTTAAGGGTTCTGGAGACAGGCCTATATCGCAGGCTGGGTGAGACAAAAGAAGAAGGTGTGGACGTGCGGGTCATTGTCGCCACAAATACTGATTTAAATACTGCAGTTCGGGAAAAACGGTTCAGGGAAGACCTGTATCACAGGCTTAACGTGATTCGCATCACCATACCCCCCTTGAAAGACAGAAGAGAGGATATCCTGCCACTGGCTCTCTACTTCCTTAAGAAGGACACCCCGCATGACTTGCCAGCCAAAACCCTTACTGAAGATGTGATAAAATCACTCATGCATTATAACTGGCCTGGTAACGTCAGGGAACTTTCCAATGTCATTGAAAGGGCATGCCTCATATCAAGAGGAAGCGATATAACCACCGAACAATTAGGCATTTCCATTTCTGCAGGTTCATCCAATTTAGATGAGGCACTATCTTTAGAAGAATCCGAGAAACGGCACGTCCTGTCTGTCCTTGATTCCGTTGGTGGAGATAAGGCAAAGGCAGCATCTATCCTCGGTATTACCCTTCGTCATATTTATAGAAAATTAGAAGGGTATGATAGAGTAAATGACGCATAGGTCACTGATTTTGACTATTTGGTCAATATTTGATATAATGAAATTATTCGGCTTGTTAAAGGTGAGCAATATAACATATTGGTGAAACTACAGTTATGGATATTTTATGAAAACTTCATGGTTCTGAAATGGGTTGGCATGATTCTTGCTATATTTAAACGAGATTGCTTTGCATACAATATCTTAAGTAATGTTCAATGAATTGAACCGCTACAATAATATTCTTTAAAAAGGAGCGTATATGGATGATAAAACATTTAATAAAAAGGTTACACGGAGAGATTTTATAAGGGTATCTTCAACAGGTCTTTTCCTTGCCGTATCAGCTGAGCCTGTCCTATCTCTTCTTAAACCGGCTGTAGGGATTGGAAATCCTCTTGATTACTATCCTGACAGGGACTGGGAGAAAATCTACAGGGATATGTATTCCTATGACAGTACTTTTACGTTCCTATGTGCCCCGAATGATACTCATAATTGCCTGTTAAAGGCGTATGTAAAAAATGGCGTTATATTGTATTTAGGTCCTACCTTTGGCTATGGTAAGGCAAAGGACATCTATGGGAATCAGGCGTCACACAGGTGGGACCCGCGATGCTGCCAGAAGGGTCTCGTAATGTTCCGCAGGATTTACGGGCCAAGGAGGGTAAAATATCCTTCTGTCCGTAAAGGTTTTAAGGAATGGGCTGATAAAGGATTCCCGAGGGATAAGGATGGAAGGGTGCCGAAGGAATTCTTAAACAGGGGGCGCGAACCATTCGTAAAGGTTTCGTTTGAAGAGGCGTATTCCTTAGCTGCAAAGGCAATGGTAAATATTTCAACTACATATTCCGGTAAAAAAGGCGAGGAAAGACTAAAGAAACAAGGTTACGATGAAGCGATGGTTGAGGCGACCCATGAGGCAGGAACTCAAACTTTGAAATTCCGCGGGGGGATGCCTTTATTAGGTGCAACGAGGATATTCGGGTTAGCCAGGTTTGCAAACAGTATGGCACTCTTAGACAATTACATAAGAAAGGTTGGTAAAGATAAGGCAGTTGGTGCGAGGGGATGGGATAGTTATTCCTGGCATACTGATTTGCCGCCAGGCCATACGATGGTTACAGGTCATCAGACGATAGATTTTGATCTGGCAGCGGCAGAGAATGCAAAAATGATTATATGCTGGGGTATGAACTGGATTTCAACGAAGATGCCGGATGGACACTGGCTGACAGAGGCGAGGCTCAGCGGAACAAAGGTGGTTACAGTCGCATGCGAATATCAGTCAACCTCTAATAAGGCGGATGAGGTCATTATTATAAGACCCGGGAGTGATACTGCCTTTGCCCTTGCTATGGCGAATGTGATTATCAAGGAAGGGTTATATGATGAAGAGTATGTCAAGAGTTCTACTGATTTACCTTTCCTTGTCCGGCTTGATAACCTGAAACTTCTCCATCCACAGGATTTTATCAGGGATTATAAACAAAAAGAACTTGAGAATCTTGATTTATTGGATGAAGGGAAAACTCCTCCTCCCTCATTAAAGCAGGTCAAGCAGATTACTACCAGAAAACTAAGGGAGGAATGGGGGGATTTTGCAGTCTGGAGTCCAGATACCGGCGCCCCGGTGGTTATAACAAGGGATGAGGCAGGGCAAGATGGGAATTTTGCATTGGAAGGGGAATATGAGGTCCAACTTGTTGATGGCAAAAAGATAAAGGTGAAACCAGTATTCCAACTCTTGAAAGAGTACAGTTCTGAGTTCACGCCTGAGGTAACATCAAAGATATGCCACGTCCATCCGTCTGCGATAATTAATCTTGCCCGGGATATTGCCAGGAACAAAGAGAAAACATTAGTCCCTGTAGGAATGGGGCCTAATCACTTCTTCAACAACGACTTAAAAGACAGGGCTATATTTTTTGTATGTGCCCTGACTAAAAATATAGGCTATCATGGCGGAAATATCGGCAGTTATGCAGGTAATTATAGAGGCGCCTATTTTAATGGTCTGCCGAGATATTTAGTTGAAGACCCGTTTGACATAGAAGTTGATAAGACAAAGCCCCCTAAGATAAAGAAATACTATAAGATGGAATCTGCCCATTATTACAATTACGGGGACAGACCTTTAAGGGTGGGGAATAAACTATTTACAGGCAAGACGCATATGCCGACACCCACAAAATTCATGTGGTTTGCAAACGGGAATTCCATATTAGGGAATATAAAATGGCACTATGACGTCGTCCTGAATACCCTTCCCAAAATAGATGCAATCGTTGTCAATGAGTGGTGGTGGACTGCTTCATGTGAATATGCGGATGTTGTCTTTCCTGTTGACTCCTGGGCAGAATTTAAATACCCGGATTTCACCGCAGCAGTGACAAACCCGTTCTTACAGATTTACCCGAAGACGCCGTTAAAGAGGGTTAATGATTCAAGGGGTGACATAGAAGTCCTGGCAGGTGTTGGCAAGGCATTGGCAGACGTTACCGGGCTCAATAATTTCAAAGACTACTGGAAGTTTGTGCATGAGAACAACGTAGAGGTTTATCTCCAGAGGATTATAGACGGCTCTACGGCGTTGAAGGGATATAGAATAGAAAAACTTGAAGAAGATGCAGAGAAAGGTATCCCGGCGCTTCTTATGACCAGGACATATCCCAAGATTATGGGATGGGAACAGTCAAATGAAAATAAGCCCCATTATACTAAGACAGGCAGGCTTGAATTTTACAGGGATGAAGACGAGTTTATAGAGTATGGTGAAAATATCCCTGTTCATAGAGAGCCTGTTGATGCGACATTCTATGAGCCAAACGTCATTGTATGCGGGACGCCGGGAATTATAAGACCTAAGCAGCCAGAGGGGTACGGGATTGACAGGAATGATTTATCTACAGAGGTCAGGCAGGTGAGGAACGTTGTTGTTAGTCCAATTGACTTAGTTAAGACGAGCCATCCGAGGAGAAAGGACGGCTGGACACACATATATATAACGCCGAAATACCGGCATGGTGCACATACCACTCCTGTTGATACAGACCTTATGGCAATATGGTTTGGGCCGTTTGGTGACCCGCACAGGTATGATAAAAGGATGCCATGGGTCGGGGAAGGATACGTTGATATAAATCCGGCGGATGCAAAGGCGCTTGGGATAGAAGACGGGGATTATGTCCATATTGATGGAGACCCTGAAGATAGACCCTACAGGGGATGGAAAGAGGGGACAGAGGAATACAAGGTCGCAAGGTGTATGATGAGGGCGAGGTATTATAGAGGACTGCCTCGCGGTATTGCAAGGTCATGGTTCCATATGTATGTTGCAACATTTGGAAGCGTCAAGGCTCACGAAACTAATCCGGATAAACTCGCCAGAAATCCTCTGACGAACTACCAGGCAATGTTTAGATACGGCAGCCATCAATCAGCTACGAGGGCGTGGCTTAGACCCACGTTAATGACAGATTCTCTTGTGAGAAAAGACTATTTCGGCCAGGTCATTGGTAAGGGTTTTGAGGCAGACGTCCATTGCACTGTAGGGGCGCCAAAAGAGAGTTTTATAAAACTCTCAAAGGCAGAAAATGGAGGGATAGACCATCCATTGTGGCGGCCAGCCGCTTTAGGATTCAGGGCCGGATATGAAAATGAGGCTATGAAAAAATATTTAAAAGGAGAATACGTATGAGCCGTAAGGTTTATAACTGGCAGTTGAAATCGGATATGGTATATAAGTATGAAGAGAGCCGTCCGAAAAAACAAATCGCATGGGTATTTGATACGAATAAGTGTATAGCATGCCAGACCTGCACTATGGCATGTAAGACTACATGGACCTGCGGCAAGGGTGAAGAATACATGTTCTGGAATAACGTTGAATCAAGACCTTACGGTTTTTATCCTCTTGGATGGGACGTGAAGTTATTAGAAAAATTAGGAAAACAGGAATGGGATGGCGATAAGTATGTCGGTAGAACCATATTCGGCAGCGGTGAAGAAGGTGAGGAACTTGCCGGGATTACCCCTGAGGATAGAGACTGGGCACATCCTAATATCGGGGAAGATGAGGTGACTGCCCAGATAGAAGATGGTGCTTATTTCGGCCTTCCCCATATGTCATGGATGTTTTATCTTGCGAGAATTTGTAACCACTGCACCTACCCGGGATGTCTGGCAGCCTGTCCGAGAAAGGCAATCTATAAAAGAAAAGAAGACGGCATAGTCCTGATTGACCAGGAAAGGTGCCGCGGATACAGAAAATGCGTTAAGGGATGTCCATATAAGAAGTCTATGTTTAACCTGATAACAGGAAGGAGCGAGAAATGCATCGCCTGTTATCCTGCTGTTGAAAAGGGAATAAAAACGAGATGCGTTGAGAATTGCATTGGCAAGATAAGAATCGTCAGCTGGCTCAATACGCCTGATAAGGCAAGGGAGGATGCTCCGTTAGATTATCTTGTCCATATAAAGAAGGTGGCACTTCCATTATATCCACAGTTTGGAACAGAGCCAAACGTATATTATATCCCGCCTATCCACGTAGATGTGAAATATTTAAAACAGATGTTTGGCCCTGGCGTTGAGAATGCTATAAAGACTTACAGGGGTAATGACGAAACATTAGTAGGTTTGATAAAGCTCTTTGGCGCTACTGATAGAATAATTGAAACATTTAAGGTTGAGAATGGCAATGCAATCGGGTTTTCAAACGGTGAGGAAGTGGTTCGTGTCCCTGTGAAGGAACCTGTTATTATAAGAGAATTTCATGACGAAAAACTTGATGTCTACAGACACAGCGTTACTTGAAATTCGCTCCTTGGTTTATAAATTGGTCTCTGTCGGATTCCTTTATCCTGACGATGTGTGGCAGAAGAGGATACTGGGACTGATTGAGGAATTGGACAATCTGATAGAGTATTCTAAGGCTACAGAATTTTTCAAGACTGTTAAAGATGATATTGCAAAGATTCGCAGTTTTTTAATGTACAGGAATTTCAATAATTTTGTAGTTGCCGACCTTGGTCGGCTTAACTTAACCGAACTTCAAGAAGAACATTTCAGGTTGTTTGGTCCTGACCCGGTGTGTCATCTTGACATAGCACACTGGGCACAAGGCGATGTCTTTATGCAGTCAAGGAAAATGGCTGAGATGGCAGGTTTTTACAGGGCGTTTGGATTGGATATGAATGAGGGATTAAGGGTTGATAATTTATCAGTTGCCTTTGAATTCTTGTCATACCTTTGTCTCAAAATTCTCCATGCTGAAAACATGGATGCTGATAATCATATAGAGACAACTGAGAAAGCAATGAATTCGTTCAGGGATGGGTTTGTCCTGCCTGGACTGGATAAGTTTGTCCAATCTGTCAGGGATAATTCCAAGACAGGATTTTATGAAGTGATAGGGGGATTAGCAAAAAAGGAGATTAGGTGATATGAGAGAGATATTGGTCTTTATCCTGACATTATTTTTAGCTCAGAATTCATTTGCGGCAGAAATTGTCATTAACTCAAAATATGTAAAGAAGGCTGCACTTGACCCGGTGAGCAAGGTATGGGATAAGGCTCAGGCGGTTACTATCCCTCTTATGAAACAGAATTTAGTGGCGCCTCATGGCGGGGGTGCGGTAAAAGAAGTTGAGGTGAGGAGTCTTTACACTGATAGTGAAATATTTATCAGGCTGATGTGGGCAGATGAAACAAAAGATTCCAAATTCTCACCCATTGAGAAATTTTCAGATGCCTGTGCCGTAGAGATGCCCTTAAATAACGGCTCATTACCTTCTTTCATTATGGGGGAGAAAGACAGCCCTGTAAATATCTGGGTCTGGCATGCTATAGGAGAGGAGAAAGACAAGATGGGTTTTCCCCCTGCCTATTCTGATTATTATCGTAAGGATGCCATGCACGCAATATTAAAATTCAGGCCTGCTGCAGCTGAAAATCTAATCGCAGAAGGGTTTGGCACGGTAACCCCGCTTGAAATTCAGGACCTGGAAAGTAAGGGATTCTGGTTTAATGGGAAATGGAGAGTAGTTGTAAAAAGAAGTCTGCGTTCAAATTCGGGTGCCGTTATAAGTGAGGATACAAACGTCCCTGTCGCCTTTGCTGTATGGGATGGTGGAAACGTAGACAGGGATGGGGCGAAGTCAGTATCCCCATGGCATCTTCTCAGGATTGGTAAGGCGCCATTAGATGAAAGACCAAAGGACGAGATTGAGGCAGGGAGAAGGGTTTATCTCAGATATGGGTGCGTAACATGTCATGGCAAGGAAGGAAAAGAACCGATAGAAAATCTAAATGCCCAGGGCGGCAAGGTGCCTGCACTTACCTACGCTGCTGAAGGGTTTACAGTGAATGAGCTAAAAGACAGGATAAGGAATGGCAGAAGCCCTGATAAAGAAATTCAAGACGGACCATATCCTCCGCTTCGTATGAATGCATGGAAGTCAGTGATGGATGAGGATGAGATAGACTCCCTTGTGAAATACCTCTTGAGTCTCATGCCCCAGACAGAGAAGTGGTGAATTATAAAGGCAGGTTATAGAAATGGAAAACAAGATAATGACCAATGTAGAGACAACGCCTCCCAAAATATCCCGCAGGAATTTTTTAGGGAAATTTGGAATATATTCCTTCCTGGCGTATTTAGGAGGTTCAGCCCTCGCTACGATTCGTTTTATGTTCCCCAACGTCTTATATGAACCATCTACTACCTTCAGGGCAGGTTTACCTGATGAGTATTCAGTTGGCAGTGTAAGTACGAGATGGATGAAGGAACACAGGGTATGGATAGTCCGCAGCAATAAAGGGCTCTATGCCTTGTTTGGCAAATGCACGCATTTAGGGTGTACCCCGAACTGGTTTGAGGCTGAAAAGCGGTTCAAGTGCCCGTGCCATGGCAGTAATTTTGATGTCCAAGGCAATGTCATAGCCGGCCCTGCCCCCAAGCCGTTATTCCGTGCTCAGGTCTCTTTATCTGATGATGGTCAGATTTTGGTAGATAAAGGCAGATTAGAGAATAACCCTGACAAGCGTGAAGGAAAGAATTTTCTGTTGAGCGTGTAATTTCAATATTGTAGGGACGACATTTATGACGCCCCGACGAGGGAATAAATTGGAAGAGAAAAAAAGTATTAAAGAAAAAATAATAAACTCCCGTATATGGCGGTCTATGTTCCCTGGCGGTATGTGGAAGGATACCCCCAGAGATAGAATCCAGCATATAGTTGGGAATGTATGGTTCCACATCCATCCACCTAAGGTCAGACCCCATGCGCTTAAATGGACTTATACGTGGGCATTGGGAGGCACATCTTTTCTGCTCTTTCTAATCCTTACCCTGACCGGCCTCCTTTTGATGTTCTATTACAGACCTACAGTGGGACTTGCCTATCATGACATGAAAGACCTGGAGTTTGCGGTAAGTTTTGGTATATTCTTACGAAACATGCACAGATGGGCGGCGCATGCGATGGTTATTACTGTTATCCTTCACATGACACGAGTCTTTCTTACTGCATCTTATAAACTCCCCAGGGAATTTAATTGGGGTGTGGGTGTAGTCCTTTTAGTTTTGACACTATTACTTTCTTTTACAGGTTATCTACTCCCATGGGACCAGCTGGCAATATGGGCGATTACAGTGGGGACGAACATGGCTTCTGCTGTGCCTTTTCTGGGGGCAGAGGGGCCGTTCTCTATCGTTACCCTTTATAATGATGTCCGTTTCTTTTTATTGGGTGGAACGATGGTAGGTGAGAATGCATTACTCAGGTTTTACGTCCTTCACTGTATAGGTCTGCCACTGATAGCAGGGATATTTATGATAGTCCATTTCTGGAGGATAAGAAAAGATGGATTTTCAGGTCCCATTATTGCACCCGGGGTGCAGGATGAGAAAAAAGACGTATGGCCCAATCTGATTTATAATGAGTGGATTGCTACCATCTTTACATTGGCTATATTAATCGTATGGTCAATACTTGTCAATGCCCCGTTAGAAGAGTTTGCCAATCCGAACCGCACGCCGAATCCTGCAAAGGCGCCATGGTATTTTGTCGGCTTACAGGAACTCTTAGTCTATTTTGACCCGTGGATAGCAGGCGTGATGATACCAGGTATAATAATATTTGGCCTGATTGCAATTCCATACATAGACCCAAATCCTCAAGGGGTGGGTATATGGACGTTCAAACAGAGACGATTTGCAATAACCGTGTATTCTATAGGGATTGCGCTGTGGTTCATACTCATATTTATAGGATTATGGACACGGGGACCAAACTGGGCATGGTATTGGCCATGGGAGAGTTGGGATATTCATAAACCGCCGCCAGGGAAAACGATAAACCTTTCTAACTGGCTCGGCGGATTTCTCCTGATAACGTATTTTGCCGCTGGACTTATTATACCAAAGAGATTCTTTAAAAATATGGGTCTAATTAAATATATCATTATGATGACAATGTTGATAATGATGGTGGGGATATTGTTGAAAATCGGTTTACGTCTTACATTCAACGTAAAATACATATTCTCTTTACCACAGTTTAATTTTAATATTTAAAAAGACAGAGGTAAATATGCCTTACAGGATATTTTGTGCAGCTTTAACCATTATACTCCTTATTTTATTTATCCTGATAGTCTGGGATGACCAGACAAGGGAATGGAAGTTTTACCAGACAGGGTTTATAAAAAAGGAACTTTCCATACTCGGGGATAAAGCCGTACAGAAGAAAGTAATTGAAAAAATCTCGGGTATAAGTCAGATAAACATCCCTGCCCTTGATAGAGTAGATAGATGCACAAGCTGTCATGTTGGCATAGATAAGGTTCAGTTCAAAGAAGCAGGGAATCCTTATAAAACACACCCTGGAGAGTATCTTAAAAACCATCCTATAGAAAAATATGGCTGCACAGTGTGCCATGAAGGACAGGGACTCGCTACTACTCAAAAGGCAGCACACGGCAATATCAAACACTGGGATGAGCCGATGTTTGAGGCAAGTTATATACAGGCCTCTTGTGGTAAATGCCATGAAGACACAGAGAGACCTGATATGATGGTTCTTGAAGAAGGCAAGAGATTATTCAAGGAATTGGGCTGCATAGGATGCCATGCAGTGAATGGATGGGGTGGGAACATAAGCGTTGACATAGGGGAGATTGGAGATAAGGTTATAGAAGAACTTGACTTTACTTATGTGAAAGGGAAACGTACCGTAGCGAACTGGCTTTATGAGCATTTTTTAGACCCTCAAAAGGTAACACCTGCCAGACCGGATTTAGACGTCCCGTATCCATCGCCGATGCCAAATTATTCTATGTCGAATGAGGATGCTGTGGCACTCACAACATTAATGCTTTCGTGGACATCAGAAAAGAAGAGGATACCTGTAGAATACTATGTCCCTCTAGGACCTAAACCTGGTCCGGAATACAAAACAAAAGAAGAAGCAGGACGTGCAGTCTATGAGAAGTTTGGGTGTGCCGGCTGCCATGGCAAAATGGGGGAAAGTGGGATAGGCAATTACAATGCCCATGGCGGCAAGGTTCCTTCACTTCTCTATGTTGCTGAGGGATATACTGTTCTTGAGTCGAAAGATAAGGTTAAAAAAGGGGTCCAGCCTGTTGAGAAGGCTGACCCAAATGGTCCTGTCCCTCCATTATGGATGCAGAGATGGGGAGAGAGAATCAGCGAGCAGGAACTTGACAGTTTAGTGAGTTATTTAGTAAGTCTTTTACCAAAGGAGGAGGAATGGTAATGAAAAGATTGTATAGGATTTTGGGAAAAAGAGAAATGGTGCTAATTTTATTATTGGGGTGGCTGATATCTTCACCTGCGGCATCTTTAGCAGACCAGGCTGCTCCATCATCTCAAGGTGAGGCCGCAGCAGAGAAAGAGAAGGCAAAGAACCCGTATCCCAATGATTTTGGCACTGATACTATAGACGTATCAGGCTATCCTGAGGAACACAAGACAGGTTATAAACTATTCGTTGAAAAGTGCGTTAGGTGCCATACCATAGCCAGACCGATTAATTCACAATTTATAGAGGTCAAAACTCCGGATATGGATTCTCTCAAGGCATCTTCCCCGCAGGTTCTTGAGAAACCTTTAGTATGGCAGGTAGAAGATAATATCTGGGAACGATATGTAAAGCGGATGATGCGAAAACCAGGGTGCGAGATGACGGTTGATGAGGCTAAGAGTATATGGAAATTTTTGGTATATGATTCAAAAGAACGCAAATTAAAAGACCCTGCTCAATGGGAAAAGCACCGTCAGAAATTGCTGGATGATTTCAAGGTAAAACATCCTGAACGATACAAGGAATTGTACGAGACAGCCAAATAAGAATAAAAAAAATCATAAAAAAACTTGACAAAGCAGTGTTTATGTGCTATATTTATTATTAGTAATAGTT
>CAYVEO010000051.1:662-16213 GCA_964449965.1 uncultured Planctomycetia bacterium | reverse complement strand
AGATATTCGCAAATATAATGAAGAAGGCTCTTGAGATTTATGCAAGAAAAAGGGAACTGGAAAAGGCTCAAGAGACAGGGGATGCAGGGGCTACGATAGACGTGGTGAAACGAATACTAATTTAGAGTACAGGAATTTCAAAATATTGTAGTTGCCGAGCTTGCTCGGCCTAATTTAATTATGTTGAAAAAAAGAATAGGTTTTATAGGCACAGGAAAAATGGGCTCTGCCCTTATTAAAGGGCTCTTAAATGCACGTCTAATTGATGCTCGTAATATCATTGCATATGACAGGACAAAAGAGACCCTTTTATCAATAGCCAAAGAAACAAAAATCAGGAAAGCCGCAGGTAATACACAGGTGGTTCTCAATTCTGATATAATAATACTCTGCGTCAAACCCGATGCCATGCGAGGTATTCTGAAAGAAATAAAAGAGTATATAACAAGCAGGCACCTTGTTATATCCATAGCAGCAGGCATACCATTGAGCCTGATAGAATCAGGATTAAAAGAAACTTCCCATGTTATCAGGGTCATGCCCAACACCCCGTGCCTTATCGGAGCAGGTGCGAGTTGTTTTTGCCTTGGTAAGAATGCCACTGCGGCAGATTCCAAAATAACCAGTCTTATTTTGAACAGTGCTGGCGTGTCTTTTTTAGTGGATGAAAAATTAATGGATGTAGTCACGGGTTTAAGCGGCAGCGGCCCTGCTTATGTATATATGGTCATTGAGGCATTGTCTGATGGAGGGGTGAGGATGGGCTTACCGAGAAATATAGCCACTGTGCTTGCTGCTCAGACAGTGCTTGGAGCTGCAAGGATGGTGTTAGAAACTAAACTCCACCCCGGCCAGTTAAAAGACATGGTTACCTCTCCCGGCGGGACGACTATAGAAGGACTGCGTGCGATAGAGAGAGGCGGATTAAGGGCAGCACTGATAGAAGCTGTAGGGGCTGCCGCCGCTAAGTCAAAGGAGTTGAGTAAGATTCTATGAAATACATAATATTGGTCCTTGACGGGATGGCAGATTATCCCCTGGAGGAACTTGGGAAACGGACTCCATTAGAGATTGCACGTACACCTAATATGGACTTCATAGCCCAGAATGGCATCGTTGGGACAGCGGCGATGATACCGGCTAACATGTCATCAGGCAGTGACGTGGCTACCCTTTCCATATTAGGATACGACCCAGAAAAATACTATACCGGTAGAGGTCCGCTTGAAGCAGCCAACATGGGTATAGAACTGGATAAGGATGATGTGGTTTTCAGGTGTAATCTCGTTACAGTTGAAAATGAACACATGGTAGATTATAGTGCCGGACACATACCCACCAATGAGGCGCATGGCTTAATATCCTTTTTGGAAAAAGAATTAGGCAGTGATTCTGTCCGATTTTATCCGGGGGTGAGTTATCGCCATTTAGTAGTCATAAAAGGTACTGACGGATTTGATGACCTCAACCGGATAACTTGCACCCCTCCCCATGATATTACAGGGCAGGATATAACCAACTTTCTTCCTCGCGGGAAAGGCTGTGAATCCCTGCTCAGGTTGATGAGGAGCAGTAAGCCATTATTAGAAAAGCATGAAATAAACAACGTGCGAATAGACTTGAAGGAAAATCCCGCCAATATGATATGGCTATGGGGACAAGGAGCCAAACCTGACATACCGGGATTCTATGAAAGGTATGGGTTAAATGGCGCTGCAATCTCTGCGGTTGACCTGGTAAAAGGCATTGCGAGGATAATGGGGTGGAAGGTAATAGATGTCCCTGGTGCCACGGGTTATTATGATACTGATTATATGGCAAAGGCTAAATATGGATTGAATGCATTGAAGGAAAATGACCTCGTATTTATCCACGTAGAGGCTGCAGATGAGGCAAGTCACAATGGTGACCTGCGTGCCAAGATTAATGCTATAGAAAACTTTGATAAACTGGTAGCAGGGACTGTTCTTAATGGTTTAAAACGACATAAAAATTACAGGGTGTGGGTATTGGCTGACCATGTAACGTCACTTGCTAAGAAGACGCATACCCGTGACCCGATATGCTTTGCCATGCACGGGAAAGGCATACAACCCGGCGGTATATTGAAATTTAACGAGAAATCTGCAGCCCAAAGCCAGTTAAAGTTTGACAAGGGCTATAAGGTTATGGATTATTTTTTGAAAGTATAAAGGGACAGTCCCATTTACCGGCTGAAAGCGGTAGAATGGGACTGTCCCTCTGTAGGAGTGATACATGCGTAGTCTGATAGTACAAAAATACGGCGGCACTTCAGTTGCAAATACCGATAGAATCAAGAAGGTTGCAGAAAGAGTCATTCAGACAAAAAAAACAGGGAAGGATGTAGTCGTAGTAGTCTCTGCACTCGGCAATACAACTGATGAGTTGATAAATCTGGCATATAAGATTACCAATAACCCTTCAGAGAGAGAATTGGATATGCTCATCTCTACAGGTGAACAGGTCTCTGTAGCGTTACTTGCCATGGCGATTCACAAATTAGGCGAGCAGGCAATCTCTTTCACAGGGGCGCAAGTGGGGATAATTACTGATAGTGCCCATACAAAGGCAAAGATAGTTGACATTAATACCAGAAGAATAGAAGAAGAAATCAAGAAAGGCAAGATAGTCATAGTAGCAGGTTTCCAGGGTGTAAATCCTGACCATGAGATAACCACGTTAGGACGGGGCGGCTCTAACCTGACAGCAGTGGCACTTGCCAAGACAATCGGGGCAAGTATGTGCGAGATGTATACAGATGTAGAAGGGGTATATACGGCAGACCCGAGGATAGTTCCTGATGCAAGGAAATTATCAAGCATAAGTTATGATGAGATGCTTGAGATGGCATCAAGCGGCGCACAGGTGCTTCAGGCAAGGTCTGTAGAATTTGCAAAGAAGTTTAATGTCCCGATACATGTGAGGTCAAGTTTCAGTAATAAGAAAGGCACGATAATCTCCGAGGAGGTAAAGGCAATGGAGGATATTGTAGTAAGCGGCGTTACGCTGAATAAGAATGAGGCAAAGGTTACTATATTTGACGTCCCTGACAGGCCCGGGATTGCTGCAAAGATATTCAACAGGCTCTCAGATAAGAATATTAACGTAGATATGATAGTCCAGAACATAAGCCGCAAAGGCTTTACTGACCTTTCTTTCACGGTCCTTAAAGAAGACCTGCCAAAGACGATGAGGACGGCAAGACAAGTGGCGCGCGATATAGATGCAGGCGGGGTCCTGCAGGATGATAACATTGCCAAGGTATCTGTAGTAGGGCTTGGTATGCGCAGCCACTCAGGCATCGCAGCAAGGATGTTTCAGGCACTCGCATCTCAGAATGTAAATATTGGAATGATATCTACCTCTGAGATAAAGATATCCTGCGTGATAGAGAAGAAACATGCAGATAAAGCAGTCAGGGTTATACATGAGGAATTTGGCCTGGGCAAAAAGAAGTAAAGATTATATTTTTACTCTCTCCCGGAAGTTCCATGAAAGCAGAGGTTAAAAACGACGTTCTTATGATATAATAATTGGTGATGAAAAAGGTCTGGGTAAATAAAACAGATTCATTTCAATAAATTTAGACAAATTTCGCATTAGTACTAAAAATGCCAGTTTTTGGGGATAGTAGTATGCGGTTAACGAAAGAGGAGAAATTGTGAAAACAGTTCTTGAAATTATTTGGAATGGTCTGGAAACCCGTAATGTAACAGTTTTGCTGATTGGCGGACATGCACTGTTGGCTTTAGGTGTCGCAAGACAAACATTAGATATAGATTGCCTGATGGTAGACTCCGATTCAGGAGCCATACACACCATTCTGACGGAGGCTGGCTACAGGGAAACGGAACGAACAGAGAATTTTGTACGCTATTCTCACTCGTCTATCTATCTCATGGATGTCGATGTTATGTTAGTGGATCGTGGCACTTTTGACAAGATGCTGCAGCGCAGTTCTGTTTATCAGGTGGGGGCAATCAATGTGCGCATTCCGTGTCTTGTGCACTTGATTGCACTTAAGCTTCACGCAATCCGGAACAATCCGAAGCGTGAACTCAAGGATCTTGGCGACATCGTCGAACTGCTACGAAGTAACCAAGGAGAGGTTACCAGAGAAGAACTTAAATCTACCTGCGCACGGTACGGTCCCGAGGGGATCTATACCAAACTTGAAAGTTACCTGTGATGGAGACATTGAATCTACCTGAATTTAACATACCTATTCTCAAGCAGAAACGACTACCACCAGAGGTATTTTACGAGTGGATTATCCAGAACATTTGCTTTCTTTACGAATCCGGCCAGATAGACCGCATACTCAAGCAGCCTACACGCCGTCCTGTTGATGTCCGCTTTGTTCTATAAAGGAGGCACCTCGAATAATAGAATCAGGGAAATTGTGAATATGAACAATAATTATTTTTGTAAAAGGAGGAGATACAATGGCAGTAACACCTTCTACTATGTTATCACTTGGAACAAAGGCGCCGGGTTTCAGCCTACCCGATGTGGTATCAGGCAGATTGATTTCCCTTGATACGTTTGCAGGGAAAAAAGGGCTTCTCGTGATGTTTATCTGCCGTCATTGTCCATACGTCCAACATGTAAAAGATGAAATTGCGCGTCTTGGAAGGGATTATGCAAAGAAGGACATAGGTATTGTTGCGATAAGTGCTAATGATATAACCAATTATCCTGATGATGCACCTGAACACCTCAAGGCAATGGCAGAAGAAGTTGGTTTCGTATTTCCATTTTGCTATGACGAAAGCCAGGAGACTGCAAAGGCCTACACAGCTGCATGCACACCAGATTTCTTCATTTTTGATGCAGGAAAACGCCTTGTATATCGCGGACAACTTGATGACAGCAGGCCCGGGAATAATAAGCCTCTTACCGGCCGTGACCTTAGGACTGCCATAGATGCGGTATTATCAGACCGTCCAGTCAGTCCAGACCAGAAGCCGAGCATTGGGTGCAATATCAAATGGAAACCGGGTAACGAGCCATCCTATTACAAAAAATGAATAAACTCACGCCGTTTAATAAATATTCTAAAAACTAACATTATTGTTCCTGAAGAGAACCAAGACGTATGGATTTAAGATAATAGAGAAGCAAAATTAAGAATTTTATAGAAAACTGAACGAACTTTTAAGAGCAGGATGATGGCGACATTGTTTTCTGCGGCGGCAGAAGAAGGGCGTGAACTTTTCCTGTCAGACTGCCTTCATGGACCCTACCAGGCATTAAGGTATGAGTAACATAGATATGCCTCGCGATGACAAACAATTCACTTAATTCAACCTAACATCAATTTAATTAATCTAATACTTGACAAAATGAAAAATATATTATATAATATAAAGTATAGATGAAACACCAGAAAGGGTGTGGAAAATGACCAATAAAACCATGCCGGGTATATGCCCTGCCTGTCAGCGAAATCTAAAAGTCGTTAAACTGACTTGCGATAACTGTGGTACTATTGTTGAAGGCGATTTTGAACTTCCGGTTCTTGCGCGTCTCAACGCCGAGGACCAGGCATTTGTACTTGGTATATTGAAATCAAGCGGCAGTCTGAAAGAACTGGCTCGTCTTTATGGGATATCTTATCCGACTGTACGTAACCGCCTCGATGGACTAATAGATAAAGTTAAGGCGCTCGAGTCTAAAACCAGTAAACAAAAGGAGGGTTAACATGAAAAATGTCTAATACAACCATTAATTTTATATGTCCCCGATGTGGAACTGTAATCCCAACATCTTTTACCAAAAGATTGCTATCACCACATAGGGAAAAGACAATATGGCGCTCTAAAAATACACAACTTTATTTGAAATGTAGTAATTGCGGTAAGAGATTTTGGATGAAAAGAGATAATAAGGAGGTGTGATTTTTATGGAAGGATGTTTTGAAACAAGGATGAACTCGAAAAGAAATATACGAACATGGTTGTTCAATCCTTTCTACTACATTGCTGGTGGAAAGGCGTTGGTTGTAGGCGTTGTCCTTATTCTAGGAGCAGGATTTATTGGAGCACTAAGCAATTCACATTTTGATGGCGTACTTGATTTCCATACAGGTGTGACAGCACCATTATGGGTGTTTGTAGTTGAAGGAATAATTGATTGGATTGCAATAAGTAGTTTTCTTTTCCTTGGCGGGAAGATAATTTCAAAAAGTCATGTGCGTGTAATAGATATTTTTGGGACCCAGGCATTGGCACGCTCCCCAGGGCTTGTAACGATGCTATTTGCCTTATTGCCAGGTTACCGACGTTTTGCTGGTCACCTTGCTGCACAGTATATCAAAACACTGCCAAGTGTGCAAACTAACCAGGGCGATATTATTATCTTTGTAATTACGGTTCTTATAGCCATTCTCATGTTAGTTTGGATGGTGGCATTAATGTACCGTGCCTACTCGGTTTCCTGTAATGTTGTTGGAGGTAAAGCGATAGGAGTTTTTATATTAGGTCTTATCCTGGGAGAGGCAGTTTCCAAAATTATTATAACAGCAATAATGTCTGCTGTTACTTTATAATCCTATATTATATTTTCAAAGGAAGCTGAACATGGGCAATCCTCAGGCAATATTTATTTTGAAAAGAATCTTACGTTGGCGCATGTTAAGTTTCATCCTGTTTCTTTTTATCGTTATTTGTCCTTTGATTGTATGGGAGAAACTTCCTGCACGATTAGCACTGCAAATTTCTTTAACAGGGGAACCTATTAACTATGTAGCCAAAAAGTTTGCGTATGGGTTATTTGTATATATTGGAATAATTCTCTTGGGGACAAATTTATTTTTTGATATAAGGTCCATCAAGATTATGAGTAGAGAAACTACAAATAGCCAAAAATGGTACATATATCTTCCGGTAAGTGATGTATTTTATGCATTTCTTGCATATATTGTATACATTACTCTACAATTTAATATAAATCAGCCCCAGGCATTTTCATTTGAGATATGGAAATTTTTTCTATTTTTAGGTTTACCGGTAGGGGTTATATCCTTATTAAATAGCCGATGTGGTAAAGTGCAAGAAAAACCTTATGATTCAGAAAAACGCATAGTTAAAGATTGGGGGAAATGTCTTTATCATGATAAGCAGGTCCTTTATTATGTACGAATTACATGTTTTATCGTAATATTAGGATTTGGTTTTCTTTTATTTTTCTCCTCTGATAAAGTTGGCATAGTTTTAGTCGCTGTAATTCCTCTTGCAATGTTTATAGTATCACATATGGATTTTCTTATATATGAGCATGCTATTGTGATTAAGATTGGTAAGCCCAAACTATACAAGAAAGTAATACCTATTGATACAATTAAAGAAGTTCATCCTGAAAGTTTCAACCCCATTCAGGATTTTATGGGATGGGGTATTCGTCAAAGGGCTGATGGAACACATGGTTATTTCGAGAAGGGCAATAGAGGATTATTTATTCTGACAGACACCTCAAAGTGGCTCTTGGGGTTTAATAATCCAGAAGAAGCGGCACAGATTGTGAAGAAACGGTTGGGAATTACGGTAAAGTAATGTTATTGATGTAAAGGGGGACAATCATGGCAGTCATTAAAGGGGCAGGTAGCCGAACAACGAAGTGGATGCGATATATCGCACGTGTATTGGTACTGATTTGGGCGGGATGGTGGGCATTTTTCGGTCTGGTTTCAGGTGCTGGTGAAGGATTAAGAGGAGTTTTAACTAACGCACCAAATGCGCTACCTGGTTTAGTTTTCTTGGTCAGCACCGCCATCGTGTGGCGATGGGAGGCCATTGGAGGAGTTGCATTACTGATATGTGGTTTGTTTGCATTGTTTTTCTTTCACATTGGCAAAAATCTTTTTTTACTACTTACTACGGTTTTACCCCCTTTAGTAGCCGGTTTTTTATTTCTTGTAAGCTGGTGGAAATCAAGAAAGATAGTATAAACTTTGAACTGCAGATGAAGAAATAAAAACCTTAAAATTCAAAAAAATTTGACAGGATGGGTTTTTAGTGATAAAATATACGTTAAGATAATCAGGTGAAGAATATGGCAGAAGTAAAACTCTATGATACTACGCTCAGGGATGGGGCGCAGGGTGAGGGTATCTCATTCTCACTTAAGGACAAGGTAAGGATTGCCCAGAAGTTAGACGAGATTGGCATCCATTATATAGAGGGCGGCTGGCCCGGCTCAAATCCCAAGGATATTGACTTTTTCAAGGCAGTAAAGAGGATAAGGTTTAAAAACGCCGTCATTACTGCCTTTGGTTCAACCCGCAGGGCACATACACGGGTGGTTGATGATGCAAATATAAAATCTCTCCTTAAATCAGGCACAAAGGTTGTAACGATATTTGGTAAGAGCTGGAAACTCCATGTAAAGGATGTGTTGAAGGTTTCTTTTGAAGAGAATCTTAAAATGATAACCGATACTGTGGGTTATTTGAAGTCAAAAGGATTAGAGGTTATATACGATGCTGAACATTTCTTTGACGGTTATCTTGATGACCCTGAATATGCCCTTTCTACACTGCTTTGTGCAGAAGAGGCTGGTGCAGATACTTTGGTCTTATGTGATACCAACGGCGGCGTGATTACTTCCACGCTGCTCAAGATAATCAGGGAAGTCAGTCCCAGGATAAAGGGTGCTATTGGAATTCATACTCATAATGATAACGGTATGGCTGTGGCAAATACTATAGCGGCTGTTGAAGAAGGTTTGTCCCATGTCCAGGGGACTATCAATGGGTATGGTGAGAGGTGCGGCAATGCTGACCTCTGTATAGTTATTCCTAATCTTATGCTTAAATTGAAAATTGACTGTCTCCCGAGCTATAAATTGAAGGAATTGACAGAGGTATCAAGGTTTGTAGATGAACTTGCCAATGCAAAACCCCAGAATAACAGGCCATTCGTGGGTAGTAGTGCGTTTGCCCATAAAGGCGGTATGCATGTCAATGCTGTCCAGAAGAATCCCCGCAGTTTTGAACACATAGAGCCTGAGAAAGTGGGCAATACGAGGAGGATATTGGTTTCTGAGTTGGCAGGCAAGACTAATATACTGCTCAAGGCGAAAGAGATGAATCTGGAACTAGATGAAAATTCTCGTGCAACGCATAATATCCTTAAAGGCCTGAAGCAATTAGAACATGAAGGGTTTCAATTTGAATCGGCAGAGGGCTCGTTCGAACTCCTTATAAAGAAGGCTATCGGCAAGCACAAGAGATTTTTTAATTTAGAAGGGTTCAGAGTGATTATAGAAAGACGTGAGAATAACCAATTGGTCTCAGAGGCTACTATCAAGGTGAAGGTGAAGGGCGTAGAAGAGCATACTGCCTCAGAAGGCGACGGGCCTATTAATGCGATGGATAACGCCATCAGGAAGGCATTAGAGGAATTCTATCCGGGCCTTAAGGAGATGCACCTTACAGATTTTAAGGTGCGGGTGCTTGATGAGAAGGCTGGCACAGCGGCACGTGTCCGGGTCCTTATTCAATCCCAGGACAAGACAGGTTCGTGGTGGACAGTGGGTGTCTCTGAGAATATTATAGAGGCGAGCTGGCAGGCCCTGGTTGACAGCATAGAATATAAGTTATTAAAAGATAAAAAAGATGGATGATATACCTACCAGGTATGACCCTAAGAAATGCGAGGAAAAGTGGTATAAATTCTGGGAGGAAAAAAGTTTTTTCCATGCCGAATCCAATCCCTCTAAGAAGCCTTACTCTATAGTTATCCCGCCTCCGAATATCACAGGCATACTCCACATGGGCCATGCCCTCAACAATACTATCCAGGACATATTGATAAGATGGAAGAGGATGGAGGGGTGCTCTACACTCTGGATGCCGGGGACTGACCATGCAGGGATTGCTACCCAGAATGTCGTGGAAAGGAAACTTGCCGGTGAGGGTATAAAGCGGCAGGATATAGGTAGAGAAAAATTTCTGAAAGAGGTATGGGCATGGAGAGAAGAATATGGCAGCACCATAATAATGCAGCTTAAGAAATTGGGGTGTTCCTGTGATTGGGCAAGGACGAGGTTTACCATGGACGAAGGGCTGTCCAATGCCGTTAGCGAGGTATTCGTCCGTTTGTACAACAAGGGGCTTATATACCGTGGAGATTACATCATAAATTGGTGCCCGCGCTGCCAGACCGCACTTTCCGATGAAGAGTCTGTCCATAAAGAACTTAACGGGTTTTTATACTATATCAAGTATCCTGTCAAGAATGGCAAAGGTAATGTAGTTGTTGCGACTACCCGTCCTGAAACCATGCTCGGAGATGTGGCTGTAGCTATCCACCCTGAGGATTCCAGGTATAAGGATTTGGCAGATAAGAAAGTCTTGTTGCCTATAATAAACAGGGAACTTAAAGTAATATATGATAATACGGTAGACCAGAAATTCGGTACAGGGATAGTAAAAGTTACACCTGCACACGATAGGAACGATTTTGAGATGGCACTGAGGCACTCGTTAAGCCCTTTAATCGTCATGAATCCTGATGCAACGATGAACAGAGAATCCGGTGAGTATGAAGGGATGGACAGGTTTGAATGCAGGGAAGCACTCCTTGAGGATTTGAAAGAGAGGAAACTGCTCGTTAAGATAGAGCCCCATACTCATGCCGTAGGGCACTGCTACAGGTGCCATACTGTGGTTGAGCCGTATCTCTCACGTCAGTGGTTCGTCCGGATGAAACCATTAGCAGGTCCGGCGATAGATGTGGTTAAGAAGGGATTGATTAAATTCTATCCTGAAAGATGGACCAAGGTATATTTAGACTGGATGGAGAATATTAGGGATTGGTGCATTAGCCGCCAGATATGGTGGGGGCACCGCATCCCTGTGTATTACTGTAAAGATTGTTTGAAACAGGCAGCTAAGTTTACAGTGAACAGTGGGCAGTTAACAGGGGATACTAAAGATAACAAAGGTATAATAGTTTCCCGGACAAGACCTGAAAAGTGTCCGACATGCGGCTCTAAGGATATTTACCAGGATGAGGATGTTCTGGACACGTGGTTCTCTTCGTGGCTATGGCCATTCTCTACCTTTGGCTGGCCTGAATCTACTGAAGAATTAAAATATTTTTATCCAACCTCTGTATTGGTTACTGCCCCTGAGATAATCTTTTTCTGGGTCGCCAGGATGATTATGGCAGGGCTTGAGTTTAAAGGGGATATACCCTTTAGAGACGTGTATATTCACGGGACAGTGAGGGATGATACAGGGACGAAGATGAGTAAGTCGCTGGGGAATATCATAGACCCGATTGAAATCATTGATGAGTTCGGGACAGATGCATTGAGGTTCAGCATCATATCTATAACTGCTGTTGGCCAGGATGTATTTTTATCTAAGGACAAGTTTGAATTGGGACGTAACTTTGCCAATAAGATATGGAACGCGTCAAGATTTGTTTTGACTAATTTATCGCCTATGGGCTCCAAAGATGTAGGGGCGACATTTATGACGCCCGTTAATGCGGGTTTGATAAATCAAACCCCTACAAGTTTGCCAGATAAATGGATATTGAGCAGGCTGAATCGGACAATTGCGTCTGTTACAGATGCGTTAGGAGAATATAGATTCAACGAGGCAACGTCCAGGATATATGAATTCTTCTGGCATGAGTTCTGCGACTGGTATTTAGAACTGGCTAAGTCCGTTCTAATTAGCAGTGAACAGTTAACAGTAAATAATAAAAAACAAAAAGAGATAACACAAGTAATTTTATATGAGGTTATAGATAAATCCTTAAGGCTTCTCCATCCATTCATGCCTTTTATCACAGAAGAGATATGGCAGAAGATGAAAGGACCCGCAGGGTCTTCTATCATGGTGATAATAAATTTATTGATAATGAAGTTGAGGAAGAGATGGGGCTAATTATAAATATTATAACCTCAATAAGGAACATCAGGGCAGAGATAAATATTGCACCTGGCAAGAAGGTCCGTATAATCCTGAATACTGCGAAGACGGAGACGGCAGAAAAAATAAAAAGACATTCTTCGGTTATAACGTATCTGGCTAAATTAGAAAACATAAAGATAGGGAGCGGCATCAAAAAGCCCAAAGATTCTATCGCGGGTATCGCAGGTGAAGTAGAGATATTCCTGCCCCTGGAGGGGCTGATAGATATTGAACTTGAGAAGGATAGAATAAAACTTGAAGTTGAAAAGATTGAATCTGACCTTGAGAAGACACTAAAGAAATTGAAAGACAGAAGTTTCCTTGAGCGCGCCCCTGAGGCAGTAGTTGCCAATACAAAGAACAGGGAAGCAGAATTGAAGTCAAGATTGGAGAAACTTCACTCTAATTTAAATGGGTTGAAATAGGTAAGACGGAAATTGGTTTAAGGCTTAATGCTTTTCTTTATTTAAAAGGATTATATGAGTAAAATCACCTATAAACTTCCAAAAGATGGGAGGATTGGCGCAGAAGAAATCTTTGACATGGTTCTTAAAGATACTTCATTCCTATACGGACTTCAAGAATTCTCAGAAGAAATTCTAAAATACTTAGAAGCATTTGAAAGAGAAAGTAAATTAAATAATGCTAAGGGGGTGGTATAGTGGAAGATAAATCAGAATTCATTAAAAGGAAATCCATATTAGAAGGAATAGATTTCCATATTGAGAGAAATTTATTTTGTGCGAAAAAATTACTAACGAATGAAGCATCCGTAGAAAACTTTTTTGTAAATCGTCTACTGCAAGATTTGGGATATAAAGACAACAATATAAAGCATAAAGAATCAATACAAAATTTAACAATTGCAAAAGGTTCTAAAAAATTCAATTATAAACCTGATTATTGCATAATTGTAAAAAATGTGCCTAAACTTATCATTGATGCAAAATCTCCCCACGAAGATGTTTATGATTGGATTGAACAGTGTGCACATTACAGTTTGTTATTAAATAGAAAGCACAAGTCGGTAGAATATTTTATGATCACCAATGGAATAAAAACTATATTAAATAAATGGGACGAAGGAGAACCTATAATTGAATTGGATTTTGAGGATTTTTATGCTGGAAATGAGAAATATGAAAAGTTTAGAAAATTAATATCGCTTAATGGGTTGGTAGCCAAGAAGATAATGGAAATTGATGTTGAACTTGATAAGTTTATAGTTATGAAGAAAGTAAATAAAGAAACTGCACAAAAATTATTCTTGAATTGCCATAATTATATTTGGAGCACAGAAAAACGGGGACCACTATCCGCTTTCACAGAATTTACTAAATTAATATTTTTGAAATTATGGAATGATAGAATATTGCATGATAAGTTTTCAACAGAAGGAGGACAAGGATTGAAAGTTCCACAATCTGCTAACACTTTTTCCGTCAAGTGGATTGAATCAAGAGAAAAAGATTTGTTAAATCCTATTAATGATATAAGTTTTAAAAATTTACTTGAACATATTCAGGATGATATTGATAAGAAAAAGAAAAAAAGAATATTTAGTGTAAATGAGACAATACAATTAAAACCGACCACAATAAAAGGAGTCGTAAGTAAATTAGAAAAGGTTGATTTATATGGTATAGATGAAGATTTAAATGGTCGTTTATTTGAAACATTTTTAAATTCAACAATGCGAGGTGAAGCATTGGGGCAATACTTTACACCTCGCAGTATAGTTTTATTGGGAACTATAATTGCTGATTTAGAAGCTAATGAAAAGCATATTGATAAAGTTCTAGATGGCAGTTGCGGAACTGGGTGGTTTTTAATAGAGGCTTTATCTATAATGCGTAATAAAATTAGAAATAATGAAAGTTATTCAAAACAAAAGAAGATAGAGCTTATAAATAAAATAAGCAATGAATGTATTTATGGAATAGATGCCGCCGCAGAACCCAATTTAGCTCGTATAGCAAGAATAAATATGTATTTGCATGGTGATGGTGGAAGTCATATATATTTTGCTGATGGATTATTGAAAACAATTGAAATAGATAAAAATGATAATCATGAATTGCAATTAGAAATACAAGATATGCAAAATAATATAAATCCCAATGGTTTTGATGTGGTTCTTACTAATCCCCCCTTCTCTATGTGGTATGAAACGAAAAATGAAACACAAGCAAAAGTATTAAGTGAATATGGGATGCTCAAGATGAGAGGAACAAATAAAACAAGAAATAGATTACGGGGAAGTGCAATGTTCATTGAAAGATATTGTGGTTTATTGAAGGGGGGAGGCAAACTAATTACAATAATTGATGAAACAGTTCTATCTTCTCCACAATATGATTATCTAAGAAATTTTATTAGAGATAATTTTATTATTAGGTCAATTATATCTTTGCACGGAGATGCTTTTCAAATGGCGAAAGCGAGAGTGAAAACAGCTTTGATTTATTTAGAAAAGAAAAATAATTCCAGTGATGAACAACCAAGTGCGTTCATGACTTCTTCAATCTATTTAGGTGTTGATGATATGCCTGTTACCACTAATCCAGATAAAGTTCAGAAAGCAAGAGAACTTGCAAAACAAGAAATAGGGGAAATAAAGGAATTATTTGATGAATACCGTGCAGGTAAAGAAAATGAGTGTGTGGTTTCTCCAGAAAGATTAAGAGATAGATTGGATGTGAAATATTGTATCCCTTCGCAAGGGCGCTTTATAACAAAATGGAAGAAAAGGGGTTATGATGTTTTACCTTTATATAAAGTTTGTGATAAAAGGGAAGAAATAATAATTCCAAATGAACACAAAGATATAGAATTTAAGACATTAACAATTACTTATTCTGGAAGATGCAAGATGGAAGAAACGCGATTAGGCAAAAATATAAATTATCCCAAAATGAAAATAGTCAGAGAAGGTGATTTGGTATTTTCTGAATACAATGCATTTCATGGTGCTATCGGTTATATTACCGAAGGATATGATGGGGCACTTGCATCTGGAAGTTATACCGTTGTAAGATGTTTTAATGATTATGATTCATTGTATCT
Organism: uncultured Planctomycetia bacterium; assembly: GCA_964449965.1. Taxonomy (GTDB): domain Bacteria; phylum Omnitrophota; class Gorgyraeia; order CAYVEO01; family CAYVEO01; genus CAYVEO01. Next base: position 1,197 of record CAYVEO010000051.1, on the reverse strand, counting down.
GTGGTCAATTCTGCGTAGCACTGAAATAAGAGCAGATTTCTTAACTTCTGCTATAGGAATGGGACGTCAAACAATTGATTGGGAAGATATGAAAAATGTAGTGGTTCCCCTTTTACCAGTAAATAAACGTAAAATAATATCACGGGAAATATTAAGGGCATGGGAAGCAGAAAACGAAGCAAAATATACCATGAAGAATATTACACAAGAATTGCATGAAGCATTTGATGTAGAATCAGAAGAATCAAAGATACGTTTTGAATCTTCCAAACCTCCTAAATGAATGGATATAATAAATGAAACCGCGGAAAATCTGCTATAATGATTAAACAAGACATTATTGAGAAAAAGATATTTTTGATTAGGGGTCTGAATGTAATGTTAGATAGGGATTTAGCAGAACTTTATGGAGTACCGACAAAACGATTGATTGAACAGGTGAAAAGGAATATAAAACGTTTCCCAGAGGATTTTATGTTTCAATTAACAAAAGATGAATTTAAAAATAGTATAAACCAAAAATTCGGAAATAAAA
>CAYVEO010000051.1:0-628 GCA_964449965.1 uncultured Planctomycetia bacterium | reverse complement strand
CTTATGTCTTCACAGAACAAGGAGTTGCAATGCTCTCCAGTGTTCTTAATAGCGAAAGAGCTATTCTGGTAAATATCGGTATAATGCGTGTTTTTGTTAATATAAGAAAATTAGTTTCTACAAATAAAGTAATGCTTAACAGATTGGTTCAATTGGAAGATAAGGTTCAATCACACGATAAGAAAATCAGAACTATTTTTGAAGTTATCCATAGACCATTAGATACTAAATTGCTGTCCCCGGGAAAACCATTTTCAAATAAAAAAGCAATAAGGGATGTTATTAGTTCTTGCGAAAAGTATATTTATTGGGTAGATAAATATTTTTCAAGAGCGGGGTTAGATTGGTTATCAGAGTCACTTAATATCAGTAAAGTAAAAAACATAAAAATTCTGATGTCATCAGAAAAGGTGAATGAGAAATTCGTATCTTTGTATAAAGATTTAAAGAAAGAACTCAAAAATGATGGTGTGGAGTGTGAATTACGGGTTATAATTGACAATAAATTGAATGCTGATATTCATGATAGATGGATTATTTCAGAAAATATATGCTATAACATGCCATCAACAGATACCATTGCCAGAGGGCAATATAGTGAAGTAAAAAGAACGGCAAATTTTCCGCC
>CAYVEO010000050.1:0-16845 GCA_964449965.1 uncultured Planctomycetia bacterium | reverse complement strand
AAGACTAATTTACGACTTACTTCTTTCATCGGCAATATGTCCTGTCCCAAAACACACGTGAGTATTTCTTATTAAATAAGTTACGCTTATTCAGTCTGTATAACATCACTAAAAATAATATCATGATTTATTTTCCCATTTTCAACCTTAAAGGCAGCATATCTACCACTGTGTATTTCTATTGAAGCATCTCCTATTCTGACATTCACATTAAGAAGGCTACGCATACCTGCTACAACAAGGACAATGAAACTATTTCTGTGTCCAATTCTTTCAAAGATTCTATAATAACCATTGTTCACATAGACCTTTATTCCGGTATCTTTTGTATCAGACATAAGTGCATAAGTGGCTGGATTTAAGGTATCCAGGCTTGAATCATAAATAAGATTGGAATGCTCCTTCGCCTGAATTACAGCAGGGTCGCCATCATGACTTCTGCCTATAACCTTTACCCCTGTCCCAGCCAATGGAAAGGCTTTGTGGGAAAATGGATAGCATTCTGGTGGATTCGGATAGACCTCTTCCATGAAATGCATAAAATCGTACATAGTAAAAGGCTCTACATCAAACATCTTGAAAAATTCTTCTGATATATCATCACCTGTCTCTGCAGTTTTAACCATAGGCGGACCCGCAAATATCACCTGGACACCTTTATTGACCATGCCGGATATAATAGGCTGTAGAACCCGAGGAATACAGGTAACCCATGGTAAAACAAGACGAGAATATACCCTGTCATCTATCTGGAACTTCTCTTTAATAACACTCGCCCTCTCTAAACTACATTGACCGACAAAATCAAAACATCTGCCAGCACGCAGGAATGTCCTCACAAGGTGATACCTCATTGCCAGGAGGTTCTTAGAGGAGATACCAAAATTTACACTGGGAAAGGCATAGAGACCTACAGGACTATAAAAGACCGCTGTGTCTGTCAATGTGCGGTAGTCATCGCCCAAGAATCCCTGGAAGGCATTTAGTGTTTCCACAGCCTTACCTATATCTGAGGCATGCCGATTATTCAGGTTCGGCATGTATTCGGTGTGTTGACCGACCCAGAGGTAAAACCAACTTATATCAAAGAGCATCTTCATCCGTGTAAAAAAGTCTATCTGGTCAGGTTGAATCGGTATAAAATAGTCATTGCTATAAACACGCCGGATGCCGTATTCCTTCCGCAGGCTGTCGCCAAGACAGTAAACATGAAGCATCTCGTCAAAGCCTTTTGTATCTTCCTCATGAGTGGTAAAAACATCTACCCATACAGGATTCAAGACTTTACCTGTTCGGAAATAGTCACTATAACCTGTCATGACATCACCCAGAGGTGTCCACGTTTGATGAGTCCCAAGAAGGATGTCTTTACCGAAAAGTTTTCTTGCATATTCATTATGGTCTCGTTGGGCACGAACATTCATCTCTGTGAGCGCATCATAGTAATCATTCCTGACCTTTGTCCCCATTTTTTCATTTGAAGAGTCATCAAGATAAATAAGACTGGGGATTAGGTCATAGCTCTTGTACTTTCGGAAGAATTTCAGGAAACCATTACCTGCGCGATATGTCTGGTTGTCTTTTATCCCTCCAATACGACCTGGTTCATCCCATCCGATACCGTCAAGTGGAATATGTTTATATTTATCCAGAAGCCTTTTTGAGGCAGAAAGAAATGCTGAATGGGCAAAGTCAACGTATGCAAAGACTTTATAGGCTACGTAGATAACGATCCTGCGATTCCCATCTCCTGGTACAGCCCCTGTGACACGGTCAAAAGACACAACCCCTTTCTCATTCCCCAACCCGTCCCATGACCTCCCGACTTCAAACTTTATGTTGCATTCCTGCGGATCCACAAAACGGTATTTGCCGCGACTATCTTCAACAAAGACCGCGATTATTTTATCAAACATCTCCTGAGTATGGACTATTGCCGCTCCTGGAACGCGGACATATTTTGAGAATTTCCCGTGAATAACCCGTGTCTCTACACGCTTTATCAGTCTGAGTGCCGCATCAGGACATTTCTCCGTAAAATCTGTCTGCCACCACGTCGGGTCAGTATCTATAGAGAACTTCATCCCGAGTTTGTGCGCGTACTTAACAGATTGCTCAACTGTATTAACCGCCTCATCATCCATTACATTGATATGCATCCATCTAAAGAACGCTATGAGTATGTTGAAATTCTGTGCCTTTGCCTTTTTCATTTCCTCTTCTACCATGGAGAAATTTTTTATCATGTCGGGTGTATACCAAATTCCTATAGCTTGCATTGATTCCCTCCTTATTTACGCCAGACTTCTTTCAAATCCACAGGTTTGCCGGCTTTATGCGCAACCCTGATAGCAGTAAGAATTGCAATATTCTCAAGCATTTCATCGTACAGTACCTGAGGTCTATCAGTTTGAACCATGCGTTTGATTTTACGCAGTATCCCTGCAGACCCATAAGGGAATTCAAAATCACCAATAGCAGGTGAATGTATTGCGCCATCCCGACCGAATACGCAGGCATAAAATGCACCATGAGGGCCGCCGCCGCCATAAAGATTTAGAACAACCCCACGAACAGGACGTTCCTTTTTGCCTCCGTAACTTAAATGGGCATGATACGGAAATTTATTACCCCCCATACAATTAACTGATTTTACTCCATCCCCAAACAAGTGCTGTGCAAGGCTTATAGCGTGAATTTGACCTGCCGCTGTTCCTCCACCACCGTTAATAACTCCAAAGTTAGCACCACCAACTTCTGCAAATCTATGCTTGAAACGAGTCGCATGCGGGACCTCTCTAAGTATGGAAAGAGACATTACCGGTACCTTATGTTTCTCGGCTAACCTTATTATCTTAACCGCTTCTTTAATATCGTATGCAAAGGGTTTATCTATGAAAGTTGTTACTCTTTTCCTTATACCAGGCGTGGCAAGCATAAGATGGTCTGAACCGTCACCATTACAATCAGCAATGAATATCAGGTCAACCCCGTCTGAAACCTCCTCAAAGGTATCACACACCTGCGGTTTGCCCAAAAATATACGGGACATATTCTCAGCTAACTTTCGCTCTTTGTCCCATACCTTGACAATCTCAAAACCTGATACAGTTGGGACAGTCATGAGTTTTGTATGGTTATACATGGTATAGAAATAAAAATAACCCCCCTTACCTATCTCAGGCTCTCTTAAGATGTAAGGGTCGTGCTTTCCCATCTGTACACCATAATAAATGGCATGCAAATCACACCTTATTATCCCAACACGTATCTTGTTCATCTTTTCCCCTCATAAAAAATAACCCCAATCACACGCTAAAGACCCTTTGCTATTGCAAAATAACCGATAACCGGATACCTGTTATAATTTATGAACTGATGCCTTGTCTTAGGCGGCAAATACATAATTTCTCCTTCTTCAACCTGAAAAGTTTCTATGGTATCCGGAAGAAATACCGTGAGCGGCCCTCGGACACAGTATATTGCCGTGTCTCCGCCATGTTCATCAATCTCTGAAACCCGCGAACCCACACCTCCAGAAGGAAGATAAAATTCTCCGACATGAAGAAAATCATTGCTTACAAAGAACCTCATTCTCATTGGGTGTTTTAACCCAGAGACTGTAGTCAGACAATTTTTTTCATTCATCACATAGTAATAAATTGGTTTTCTCCTTGCCTCTTTTCCATCTACAGGAAATTTTCCCAGTTGATTAACGTCGCTTATGTGGAGTTTGTATTCTTTCTTAAGTCCGCAGGATGTTTCTTTTTTCACGTCAATACCAAACTGGTCCTTCCCGTTCTTGTATATCCTGATAGCATCGGACGGGAAAGTTGTATCGGTCTCTTCCGGCCACATGCCCGGAGCTATAATCCAGAAGATTCTCTGCTTTTCTTCTGAAAAGTTATAACCTTTATGCTTGCAACCCATGGGGATGTAGAGCGTGTCACCAGGATGGGCTTCTACACATTCACCTGTGACACATTCAAGTTCAGTCAGATTACCAGATATTATATAGTATGTTTCATCACCGAGATGCTCGTCCACAAAATGCCATGTACTGCCTGGTGCCATCTCCATAAAACCGCAATGCAACTGGTCTGTGCTGACAGCAATTTCTACAAGATTGCTTTCTTCTGGTACCTCTGGTGAAAAGATAAGAACTTTGCGGTTCTCCTTTTTGAGTAAACAAGGTTTTTTTTGATTCGGCGGGTATGGTAAATTCCCAAAATATTTAGCCCTTTCCATAATTAATCTCCTTTGTATTATACGCTCGTGGTTATCACGAAGCATCTTTTTCTATATAACTTCCAGAATCCCATACAGCCTTTAGCATAGCCAGGACATTTTCAACTGGTGTCCCAGATTGAATATTGTGTATAGGGTTAAAGACAAAACCTCCGCCATTAGCAAAAATTTTAATCCTCTCTTTAACTTCTCTATACACATCATCTGTATTTCCAAAAGGCAAGGTGTTCTGAGTATTAACTCCACCGCCCCAGAATGTAATTCTTCTGCCATATTTTTCCTTAAGCACCATTTGGTTCATGCCTACAGCCGAACATTGAACAGGATTAAGTATATCAAAACCAGCATCTATAAATTCTTCAATAAGCGGTTCCACCCCCCCACAAGAATGGATAAAGGTTTTCCATTCGGTCTTCCTGTGTATCCAGTCATTCAACTTTTTGTGGAAGGGTTTATATAACTCACAGTATAAGTCTTTAGAAATAAAAGGACCGCTTTGAGTACCAAAGTCTGTCCCGCTAACAAAGATAACACTTATTTTATCTTGCACAGCCTGCCGAATCAGTTCCATATTTTTCAAGGCAATCTCACACTGACGTTCAAATACCTCTAAGATATATCCCTTACGTGTTATAGTAGATACATACCATTCCTCTATGTCCCTTATTCCTTTTGGATATTTAAGAAACGGGGCAGGTACTAATGCAATATCTCCAAATGATGTCCCGCCAAAATTAGCCACAATTGCATAATCAGTATTATTATATAAATCTCGAGCCGTATCTTGAAAATATTTTAAGTCTTCTTCATTTATAAGATTAAACTCTTCTAAATTGTCTTCTGGATCCAGGGCATTCTTATTAATTGGAGGTTGACGAATAATTGCATCAAAATAAAACCCGCCTTTTGGCATGCGACCGCTTGGCAAGGCATTTTTGTCACCCTCTGGATACATCAGTATATCACCATTTTCATCTGGCTCTGTATTAAATGCACCTGGGACAAGAACATCTGTTCCATCAAAAAGGCGCCATGGCTTCCAGTTTTTGTTCTCAAAACCAAAGAGGTTCTTACGTCCCCAGAGTCCGATTGTATCAACCCTTAAGATTTTCCTGATGTCTTCTGCAATCTCTCCAAGCATCTGATAAGGTTCTATCACTCTAACTGATTTACTTTTCGAGTCAAGACCCAATACCTGTCTAAGTCTTGCTACCACACTTACAGCAATGCCTGTAACAGGAGTTGCGCCCAGGTCAATAGGCACTCTATTAACCTCTTTGTGTTCTATCGCCTTCTTTATCCGTTCCCTTGGAGTCATCTCCATTCGCTTCACCATATGTCTTGCGTTACTATATATTATACTCCATTTATCTAAAGGCTAATCCTTATATGTTTTAACTGTAGAAATTCATCTATGCCATGATGAGATAGTTCTATTCCTACACCGCTCTCTTTCCACCCGCCATAAGGATGAGGAATTTCTGCCCCCACGACATTGTTTATTCCAACTGTCCCATACTCTAACGCCTCTGCCGCTTCAAAGGCTTTTTTCATACCTTTAGTGTAAAGATAAGCAACCAAACCGAATCTGGTGTTGTTAGCCATTTTTATTGCTGATTCAATAGTATCAAAACCCATTATCGGTGCCACAGGCCCAAATGTTTCCTCCTGCATAACTTTCATATTAAGATTAACATTAACCAATACTGTCGGTTCATAGAAAAATCCATTTTTATAATCTTCTCCTTGAGGGATTTTACCGCCCAACAAAATCCTTGCACCTTGAGCAACGGCATCCCGAACATGCTCTATAGCTTTATCCCTACCTTTTTCTGTAGTCATAGGTCCTAAATCTACATCAGGGGTTTTTAGCCCATCTCCTATTTTTAGCATTCGGGCTCGTTTGACAAATTCATCTACATATTCATCAAATATTTTCTTGTCCACAAATATTCTATTAATACTATTACATATCTGCCCCATATTGCGAAATGACCTATACACACCATCTTTTACTGCCAAACCTATATCTGCATCGTCAAGAACGATAAGAGGGCTGTGTCCGCCTAATTCAAGCGAGACCTTCTTTATTGAGTTTGCTGCCAGAGACATGATTTTCTTGCCTGTTGAAGTCTCTCCGGTAAAAGATATTTTGCTGACCCTGGGGTTCCTTATTAGTTCTTCTGCCAGAACCTGACCCGGACCCGTTACTATATTAAGCACTCCCTTTGGGATGCCAGCCTTAATGCAGCATTTTATCATCTCAATACAAGCAAGCGGTGTTACTGATGAGGGTTTGGCGATAACTGTACACCCAGATGCCAGGGCTGGTGCAATCTTTTGTCCAAGCAGAAGGACCGGATAATTCCAGGGTGCTATAACAACTACTACTCCAAGGGGCTGTTTTATAGTTATACATCTCTGGTCTGGTTTTGTAGCCGGATAGACCTCTCCTAATATACGTATAGATTCTCCGCTGTAAAATTCAAAGACAGAAGCAACCGCTTCTATTTCGCCCTTTGCCTCGTTCAACGACTTCCCTTGTTCAAGGGTAAGATACTTTGCTATCTCATTCAGATTTTCTCTTATATGGCGAGCAGTCTCCTTTAGTATATGACCCCTTCTTATAGCAGGGATTTTGGACCATCCCGGGAAAGCATCATAACCAGAATCTATTGCTTTTGATGCATCTTCTTTATTACCTTCCGGAACGGTTGCAACAATATCTCCGTTGGCAGGATTTATTACTTCTATACGTTTTCCTGATGATGATTCTACCCATATGCCATCAATGAACATATTGTAATCTCTCTCCATATATCTATCCCTTCACAGCAAATTTACTTTTACCTGTTAACAGGACGTCTATAACATTCTGTGCAGCCATATCTCCCATTTTCTTCATGGCCTCTATTGTGTAGGCACCCATATGTGAAGTCGTGATGACATTATCCAATCTTAGCAACGGATTATCTATTGGCGGTTCTTTTTCATATACATCTATCCCGGCACCGGCTATTGTTCTCTCTTTTAATGCCTTTAAAAGGGCCTCTTTATTAACTATTTCCGCACGAGAGGTATTTATTAGATAAGCATCCTTCTTCATTATACTAAATTCCTTTTCTCCAATCAATCCTTTTGTTGTGTCAGTTAAATTACAGGCAATGACAATAAAATCAGCATTGGTTAATATCTCATCTATTCCACAGAATGTTACATCATACCTCTTATTAAAATCCTTATTCTCTAAGATATCATGGCCAAGTATTCTCATATTAAAACCTTTAGCCCTTATGGCTACGCCCTTCCCAATCCTGCCTAATCCTATGATGCCTATGGTCTTGCCCCATACAGAAACTCCAACAATCCGACGCCATCCATTCTCTTTAACCATTTTGTCAGATTCTATAATCTTCCTTGCCATGCATAGAATCATTCCAAAGACCAAATCAGCCACTGCATCAGCATTTACCCCTGGTGTATTGGTAACTACTATCCCCTTTGACTTGGCAGCTGCCACATCTATATTATCAATTCCAGTCCCATGTTTGGAAATAACCTTAAGTCTATCTGATGCATTAATTACCTTGCTGGTAACCTCATCATCTCCCACAATGATTCCGTTAATCCCCTTTATCATTCCCTCTAACTCGTTCTCAGTAAGTGAGCGCCCAAATGGGTTCAGGACTACTTCACATCCATTGCTTTTGAGCAAATCAAGAGGTTCTTTATATACTTGGCCAAAAGACCTTGAGGTGCATAATACCTTGTATATCACCTGTCTTGACCCTGTCTCTTAGGGGCAGTTACCCATACTATTTCCATAGGGGTGTTAGATGTATTGACTGTGCTATGGAAAAGCCCGAAACTTACGTAGAAAGCATCTCCCGGGCTAGCCTCAAATTCATCCTCGCCTATTATCATCTTGCCATTGCCTTTTATTATATAATAAATCTCTTCCAAATCATCATGGGAATGGCCATTGGCTCTACAATGTGGATACATAATTGTATGCCCCAGCGTTAGACCTCCAGATTTTGAATTCTTGGGACTTATCAGGATATAAGAGTCTCTGAGGACATTATCCTCTTTACCTTTCAGAAGGGAAGATAACGTCCCTTTACCTTCGGCTGGGGTCATCTCGTTAATATTATTCATGGCACTATTCTCCTTTGAAAACTTCATTTAATCTTTTGAATCTCTCCTGCATACTATCGTGCAAATCTTTGAATATCTCATAAAGCCTATCATAGATAATAACGTTTTTAATCATCGGCTTATACCTGTCTTTTATCCTGTTCATCTTGTTACAGGCCTCTACTGGGTTTTTAAATACATTCACACCCAATCCAGCAAGTATTGCGGCTCCAAGCACTCCACCATCAAATCTTTCCAGAGTAATCACATTCCTTTTGTAAATATCTGCCTTTATCTGTAACCATGTCTCTTCTTTTGCACCACCACCTATCGTCTTTATATCTCTAATCTCTATCCCTGATTCCTCTATAATCTCTAAGGTCTGCCTCAGGTCAAAGATAACACCCTCAAGTATTGCCTTAACTAAATGCCCTCTCGTATGATTCTGGGAAAGGCCAAAAAAGACTCCACGTGAACTTGAATCCCCTAATACCCTCTCTCCCATGAGATAAGGTAGATACAGTATCCCATCTGCCCCACGAGATATATCCTTGGCCTCTTTGGTTAGAATATCATAGATAGATTTGCCAGACTTTGCAAGTGTTTCTTCTTCCAGCCGGCAAAAGGTATTTTTAAACCATTGATAACTACCACCTCCGCTGTCCAGTATGCCAAAACTTACCCAGCCGTCTATCACATGATGCAAGTTCATTATCTTGGGATTTATTAAGGGAGTCTGTGTCATAGCACATATTATTGCCGCTGTGCCAGTTATATCAAAAACATCCCCATATCTCACCATGCCTCCACCCAGAAGACTGCACAGCATATCGCCTCCGCCAGTAACAACCGGTATCCCTTCTTTTAAACCTGTAATAGAACTCGCTCTTTTAGTTACTTGCCCAATTGTTTTGTAGGCAGGATAAATATCAGGCATCTTGTTAATGGATACGCCTAAAAGCCTTGACATCTCACTTGACCAATCCATTGTGCTTATATCCATAAGAAAAGTCCCAGAGGCCTCTGAATAATCTATCCCCATTTTTCCGGTTAGTCTATAATTGATATAATCTTTTGGAGTTAAAAATTTATATGTCCTGGTATAGATTTCCTTCTGATTATTCTTGAGCCAATTTATCTTTACACCCATCCATGATGGGGCTATAACATTCCCTGTTATACTTAGGGTATCTTTATCAGGAATCTCTTTTCTAGACTTCTCACAATAATCAGAACCCCTTTTATCACACCATAACTGAACCCTTTTTGTAAGAAGTTCCCCCTCTTTTGAAATGCCTACCGGCCCGTGCATTTGACCGCATACGCCTATCCCAATAACATGCTTAAGATAACTTTTAAAACTCTTTAGGTTTTTTAATGTTATCTTCCACCAATCTAAAGGATTCTGTTCTGCATGTCCAGGTTCTGGATAAAATGTCTTGTACCCTCTCTGGGAAGACGCTATGAGGTCTCCTTTCAGGTCAAAAATACCTGCCCTGGCACTTTCAGTCCCAATATCTATACCAAGTAGAACATCCATAACTTTTGTTTACGCCCTCGCCTCTTTTACGATCTTAATGAATTTTGTAGATAATTCTCTAATGACATCAAATCTTTTTTCTTTGACCATTTTATTATTTATGAGACTGCCGCCTACACCTAAAGCAGAAGCACCAGTTTTTATAAATTCAGCCGCATTATTTATATCAATCCCTCCTGTAGGAACAAGTTCTATTTGAGGCAACGGGTCGCGGATGCTCTTGATATACCCAGCACCCAGACTTGCAGCAGGAAATATCTTTACCATATCTGCACCATATTCCCAGGCACTCAATATCTCACTTGGGCTAAAAGCACCTGGAATAACTATCCTGGAATATCTCAGGCATATCTCTATAACGTCTCTTTTCAATACCGGGGTAACGATAAACTCTGCCCCTGCCAGTATAGCTGCCCTGGCTGTCTCTGAATCTAAGACTGTGCCTACGCCGATTACCATCTCACCAGAAAATTCATTCGCAACTGTTTCTATTATCTTTATAGCATTAGGAGTACCCATGGTAATTTCAATGACCTTAATCCCGCCATCCCTGACTGCTTCAAATAGTGGCTCTATCTCAAAGTCAGTATCTATCCTAACTATGGATATAATTCCTGTATCTTTGATAATATCTATACACTCAGATTTGTCCCTCATAATTTTTACCCTGAATCCCGCCCCCGTTTATATTCTGGCAGGTCAACTATATATTCTTACAAATAACAACGGTAGGTAGATGCGATATCTACCTACCGTCACTACCCTGATATATCTTAATAGTATCAGTTAATTGTTGCTGCCTTTACTACCGTCTCTGTTTGAGAACGTGTTGAGCGTCATAGTGACTGTGCCCCCCTTGGCGTCTTCAACAGAAGTCCCATTTATGCTAAGCAGTTCCACGGTGGGGTCATTATCCACAAGCGCATCACCCATATAGACCTTGATGGAAATGCCATATTCAACATCCGAGACTATAGCAGAATATTCCACACCGTTTACCTTAATCTCGGCTGAATCACCGACAATAACATCCATTACCTCTGTTGGGCTGACCTGTATCACGAATGAGTGTTCTGCTTTTCTGTCAACATTCAAGGACTTTGGAGTCAGGTATGCTTTAACAGGCACAGCCAGCACAATTTCTATCGTATCTGTCTCAACCAAACGCCATGACCCCTTCTCGCCATTAAAATGCACAGGGACAATATCGCTTATAGTGCCATCGGCATTGACCTTGAAGTCTGCGATTGCATAAATATACCCAAGGAGTGAAGAACGGTATGCCTGGATTCTATAGTCACCTGCTAAAGGTAACTGCGTGGAACCAACTCCATCCCCCTCATCCGCCAGGATTACAGGTGAAGTCCATGAGAACCACCAATCAAGCGCACGGTAATTAAGTTCAGTTCCAGCCGGCGCTCTTGCAGTAATGCCATAGCCGTAATTAAGGGAGGTCCCATCGGTGTTCCAGTAGCCGAAGTCTGTGATAGACGGCGGTGGAGTTGAACTTTTGCTTACCGTCCCGTCTGGTGCGACGGCAATTTCGGCATAATCATATGTGGTGTATGTGCTCTGCCCGGAAACGTACCATGTGCCGGCAAGTCTTTCAGTGCCCACACCGTCATTGGAAGAACCTGATGGGTAGTAACCCAACCCATCGTAAATATTCCACGTGGGTCCGCTGTTAAACGCAGCAATGCTGCAGTTAAAGTCCCTGGTACCACTTACTGTGACCTCAGTACCAAAGGTCAAAGTCTGACCAACTACATTCCAATAGGATGCAGCCGGGTTAGAACCATTAACACCGGCATCTGTGATGGCTACAGTCCCGTCAATCCCAACATTAATGTCTGCCCAACTAGAAGCATCTGATGCCTCAGCATTAACTCTATACCTGCCAACAAACCTGCCGCTTCCCGCGCCATTAATCAGAGGTACTGGTGAAGGCAATAGCCAATTATCAGGACTATTCACGCTTACTCCTATTGCAGGCGTTACCTTAGGTGTCTCAAACGAAATTACAGGTCCGAAACTTAGCGTCTGTCCCGCCAGTGCCCAGCCTGTGGCAGGTGTCATTGTCAATCCTGTTTTACTTACAGAGATAGTTACAGGGTAATCAGCAGACGGTCCCTTGGCAACTACTTTGTAGTCTTTCGCACTGGTAGCATTAGGTGCTATTCTGACAGTCCCAACCCCATTTTGTAGCGTTATTGTCCACCAGGGACTGTTGTTAGATTGAACAGGTTTATCATTGCTCCCTTTATAATTAGCACCATATCCTATCGGAACCTCTACCGTAATGTCCCTTCCCAAAGTCACTGTATTTGTATTTGAATCAAAAATCAAACTCTTGCTGTTCATCTCTGAGAAAGTAATCTGGTTATTCCCATCAGCAACTATTTTATAATCTCCCCACGGGCCACCCCCGCCCACGTCTAAGTTTCCCCTGACGTTACCACCGGTTGGCACTGTAACAGTGCCTGTCAATCCTGCGCCGTCATCTACCATGGAGACAGGAACCCAACTGCCAAAATTAACACTGCGATTGGCATAGCCCCCTTTTCCAAAATACGGCATCTTAACTGTAATCACTATATCAGCCATTACAGCGCTTACCATACCCATTGCAATAGCAGCAATGAGTAGCCCTGATACTAACAATTTGTTTTTCATTCTCATATCCTCCCAATAAACTCCTTTTACCTCTCGTTTACTCTCAGGATAATATTTTAATGAGGTATCCTGCCGACCCTCATTGACCTTGCCCTCTAAAACATGCTATACCAGGGGTTCCGGTCTTATGTAAAAGGGCACACGTTATATTCTGATTGGGATATATTATTCTACTTTTTTTCTTAAACCTTATCCCCCCCAATCTTTCCCACCGGTTAAATATCCACCTCCTTTCTCTGTTTGGATTTGCCCTGAATTATCTTGTTAAATTACACTTCATTTTTAATTCACGCTCCTCGATATTTCGTAGAAATAAGTGCCCTCTGGAGTGTACAAGGTAATAGTATCATTGGGTGTAGAAATAAAATTCACCCCTCCTGACAATTTCAATCTTCCTTCGGCTACAGACAAAGTTGTATAACTATCTGTGAATAGTACCGTAAATATTTGTCCGCCTACAGCGCCATTAAACTTCCATATTGAAGTAGACCCTGTATTTGCAGTCTTAAATATGACTCCGCTTGAAACATCCGGAGTAGTATCACTGGCAGCGAAAACCAGTACAGGCCTATCAATTTGAGGCAGACTCGGCTGGGTAATTGATCCGGATTTTGTAGAAAATATATTATTCTCATAATTAAGTTCTGAACCAATTTGGTTTCTCCAATCATAATTAGCATTATTTAGAAAAACATTCCCTATGAGATTAACCTTTTTAAAGCCAGGCACGACATTAAATCCATCATACCCATTGTCTCTCGAAATATTCCCTATAAGGGATATATTCGTCCCGTTTCCAGAGGTATTCCGTCCCAGAAAAATCCCTGTTGAGGCATTATTGTGGACAATATTCCCTTCTATTAAAATATCCTGCAAGGCATCTACGGTATCATAAGTATCCAGATAAATCCCATAGTCTTGAGTTCTTGATGTTCCTGTGCGTGTATCTCCAATTGTATTGTTGGCAATTGTTATATTTTTAGAATAATAATTGCCAGTCTGGAGAATACGAATCCCAGCACCGGTGCCAACATTATCAATATTGTTATCCCTCATTACATTCCCGGAAATGGTCCATTGATGAATGTTCCAGCCATAAATTCCATCGTCCTTGTTTTCATTAAGAAGATTTCCTGTTATCGTAACATATTTGGGCGCAGTCGTACTGACAGGGTCAGCCTGGATACCGGAAAAGGTATTACCTTTGGCATAGTTCCCAACTACACTGATATTCTCATATGTATTGTTAGAGGAAGAACCAAGCACTATTCCCGAGCCGGCATTGTCCAATGATTTATTGTTTGATATTACCGAATTTGAACCCATAAAACCTATGCCTGTAGCTCTATTTGAAAAGACATCATTACTTTCAATTAATGCCCCGTTCTCAGTATAACCGGTTGAGGTATTCCCTATCCACATACCTCGCCCCATATTTTTTATAGTGTTTTCAAAATATTTATTATGAGAACCTTTGACAGAAGTAATTCCATTGTCCAGCGGGTCGCTTGTGCCTCCTCCCCCGTCATATATATTATTCCCTTCTATAACACAATAAGAACAGTTATCTAATCCAATGGGAATTGTGTTAATTGAATTTGCGTTAAAATTAAGTCCTTTTATTTCTACGTAGGTAGAACTTAAAATCTTTAGGACTACATAACTAAATCCGGTAATGCCTTGAGTTGGTTGAGCCAATATTTTAAAACCGGAATTTTTATCTGCCGCCAAAATAGTAACGTTTGATTTTGAGTCTATTAATAACCCAGACCAACCACTGCTACCCAGCCCCATTACACCTGAAATTAATATTCTTATCTTTCTTGTACCTAAACTATCCAGGGCTTTTTGAACTGCTGTCGCATCATTAGTTGTTCCATCCCCTTTAGCCCCCCACCATTGAGGATACCCTTCTTTGACATAACCTGCTCCAAAACTAACCGTTCCGCTTCCTGAAAATATCTGAGTAACAGGAGCATCTATTGGCCCATTGATGGTGAATGTATATGTTGCCCCAATTGATAAAACAGCACCTTGTTCAAATCTTAAATTGATGTTAGAGGGAACTGTTACATTGGCTGAAATAGTCCAGGTCCCAGAAGCAAGTAAAAGTGTTTTATTATTAGTACCTATTGCTGTTATCGCTGCATTTATCGTTACATCATTAAATGTCCCTCCATTATAAGCCCTCGCATCTACCCAGGGTCCTTTGGTAATAATATCACCTACATCGTTTAGTTTATATTGATTCATTGAGAGGTCATTTGCAAGCGGAGTAGCAGTACTCGTAGGGTAAGATGCTGCACTACAAATACCAGAGACAAACAACATAAAACTATAAATACTTCCTGCTAACACCAACACTAAAATTTTTATATTCGTTTTCATTTCCTTTCCCTCCTTCTAACCAAACTTCTCCCAATTATTTCCCTTATTCCACATTCTATTTTAAAACCCACCTCCTTTCTGTCAAAGATTTGCCCTCGTGCTGCCATTTCCGTTAACCTCAACCTTTCTTCATTTCGGGTCGGATGAATCCGACCCCTACATTGCATATGGGACTGTCCCCTCCTCCTTAACTATGGACGAGGGGGAGACGGAATGCCTCTCTGTAGACCAATGTTGCGGCGCCGATTAAGGCGGCATTGTCTCCTAAGACTCCCTCTTCTATCCTTATCGTCCTTGAGGAACTATCAACTACACGTTCCTGGACAACATCTTTGATAATCTTCAAAAGCATACCTTTGCCTTCTGATGTGACGCATCCTGTAAGAACGATTAACTCAGGGTCTGTATAGTTTATTATCCCTGCTATTGCAAGTCCTAAATAGTATCCTGCCTCATTTATTACCTGATTGGTAAATTCATCTCCTTCTTTTGCTGCCTGAAAGACTGCCCTAATTGCCACACTGGTTGATTGGGAATTTATAGAATCTGAGATACTAGACCTTATCCCTTCCTTTAGACCACGTCTTATCTTGGAGATAATTGCAGAACCTGATGCAAGTGTTTCAAGACAACCCTTTTTACCACATATACACAATGGACCATCAGAGAGTATTAAATTATGTCCAATTTCTCCTTCCATACTGTGCCTCCCCCGGACAATCCTTCCACCAGAAATTGCTCCTGTTCCAATACCAGCGTCTATGTCTACGACAACTACATCACCAGTGCCACGACCTGCACCATACCAGTGTTCTCCTAATGCCATTGCACGGACATCATTTTCTACAAAAGTTCTTATGCCAAATTCTTTCTCAATCAGTTCCTTGACAGGGACATTCCTCCAGCCAAAACGGTTACATAAGACCAGCATGCCCTTTTCATGGTCAACTATCCCTTCAAAACTTACCCCCACTCCCAAGACATCATTTTTGGGAATATTTAATTCTTCAAGTAGTATGCTCGCCTGCTCTGCAAAATTCTCAACGACCTTATTCACGCCATTTTCAACACCAGTGGGATGAGTGATTCTATTTTTGATATTTGCCACCAAATCAAGGACAGCGATATGCATCTCATCAGCAAAAAATCCTACACTTATTACATATTGTGCCTCAGGATTGAAACGAAGCATCGTGGGCCTCCTCCCGCCAGTAGATTCACCATAGCCAATCTCCTCAACAAAGTTGCGTTCCATAAGTTCCTTTATTATACTGGTAACTGTGCCTGCACTGAGTCTGGTAGTATTGGCAATCTCTATCTGAGAGATAGAATTCCTCTCTCTTAAGAGATTCAAGACTAAGTTAGTATTTAGTTCCCGCATCAATTTACGGTTTCCTGTCCTTATATTACGCATGATTTGTTTCCCCTCTTATGAGACTTTGTTCATTCATTGATTTAAGTAAGTTGTCAAAAATTTTAGTTTTCCCTTTCTTCTGTCTATTTATATAGCAATTTTCATGCCAAGTCCAAAATTGGCATTCTCTTTATTATTGTAACTCTTTTATTTTCTAATATAAAAAATATTTTTGACACCTAAATTTACAAAAAATTTTGTGCATCAAACAACCCGTATTGCGACAATTACCTGTCTACACTTTATCATTACTTATTTAAAATACTATAGTTAGGCGAATGACAACTTTTCCGTCAGAATTTTTATTTATAACTTATTTTATTTCAGTATATTACAACTCTATATGACAATATGCTGCCTTTTTATCATTTTTGATGAGCAAGATCAAACGTAAATGTTTAGTGTTTTAAGGGGCTTCTAACCTGCAATATTATAATGAGTAAAA
>CAYVEO010000049.1:0-19106 GCA_964449965.1 uncultured Planctomycetia bacterium | reverse complement strand
CCGTCTCTCAATCCGTCTAATTCTATGATTAAGACTGCACCGGCATCTAAGGGATAGCCGGCGTGCATTGACGCCTCTACCGCGCAAATCATCGTCCTGTCCATCATTTCAAGTGTGGCAGGGATAATGCCTTCTGATATGATATTGGATACTGCATCGCCTGCCTCTACTATACCATTGAATATAGCGAGAATTGTTTTGATATACTCAGGCTGCCTGACAATTCGTAAGACAGCCCTGGTAACAATTCCCAATGTCCCTTCTGAACCTATAAAAAGCCCATGCAGGTTATAGCCATCCGGGTCAAAGGCTTTACCACCTAAGTGGACAATTTCACCAGAGGATAAGACTACTTCCAACCCTAAGACATGGTTTGAAGTAACACCATATTTTATACAGTGCGGGCCTCCTGAATCCTCACCGATATTTCCGCCGATAGTTGAAACCCTTTGACTTGCCGGGTCAGGTGGATATAGATAACCTAAAGGGGCAAGGACATTCTGCAAATCTAAGTTATATACGCCAGGCTCTACCACTACCCGCTGGTTAGGAATGTCTATATCTAAGATACGGTTCATACGGGAGAACTCTATTATTATGCCGCCGCACACCGGGATAGTGCCTCCGCTAAGATTAGTGCCTGAACCGCGCGGCAGGAAAGGTATGTGATGGCGGGATGCAATCTTGACTATCTGTGAAACCTCATCTACGGTTCGTGGAAATACCACTGCATCAGGTATCGCCCTGTCTATGCCGGCATCATACCCATATAGAAAAAGACCTGTTTCAGAAACAAGCAGGTCTTCTTTTCCTACAATCGCCTCAAGTTCTTTCAATACCTTATTATTCAACTATTTCTTCCAACCCTCTCTATCTAAAATCTTTTCCATGGCATGTAAAAAGTAAATGACATTCTCCTCCCTTGAGGAATAACCCATAAGTCCCACCCGCCAGACCTTACCTTTTAACACACCCAGACCACCGCCAATCTCTATATTAAATTCATCCAGCAGCCTCTTCCGCACCCTTGCCTCATCAATACCTTCAGGAACCATGACAGTGTTCAGCATCCAGAGCCTGTGTCCCTCATTGGCATGGAGAGAAAGTCCCAATTTTTCTAATCCTTTCTTCAGTGTCTTGTGATTAAGTTCGTGCCGTTTGAAGCAATTTTCCAAACCCTCTTCTTGAATGAGCCGCAGGGCTTCCCGTAACCCATAGACCATTGTAATAGGCGCTGTATGATGGTAGGTCCGTTCCTTACCCCAGTATTTTTCTATCATGGACATGTCCAGATACCATGACTGGACCTTCTTTTTTCTTGAGGTAATAACCTGCCGTGCCCTTTCATTAAAAGAAACAGGGGAAAGGCCAGGCGGTGCACTTAGACATTTCTGGGTCCCGCTGTAACATACGTCTATCCCCCACTCATCTAATTTGACAGGACAGCCGCCTAATGAGGTAACTGCATCAACTAAAAATAGTGCCCCTGCATTATGTGCAATATTTGCGATTTCCTCTAACGGCTGCCAGGCGCCGGTTGAGGTCTCAGCATGGACCACCGCGACTAATTTTACCTTCTTACCCTTCACTGCCTCGGCTATCTTTTCAGGAGGAATTATATTCCCCCATTCAGCCTCCACCCGTGTCCGTTTCCCGCCGCATCGGCCTACTATGTCAGACATCCTCTCCCCAAAAACCCCGTTCACTCCCACTACCACCTCATCCCCATCTTCAATAAGGTTCACAAAACCGGTCTCCATCCCGGCACTTCCGGTCCCGGAGACAGGGATGGTAAACTGGTTCTTTGTCTGAAATACGTATCTAAGCAGTTCCTGCACCTCATCCATGATTTTCAGGAATTCCGGGTCTAAATGTCCTATGAGTGGAGTTGACATAGCCCTGAGCACCCTGGGATGAACATTGCTCGGTCCCGGCCCCATCAGGATACGCAATGGCGGATTTAATTCTCTGTCCTCTGTCATTTCCCCTCCTTTAAATTTATTTTGCTAAATATATAACCACTAATACTATTATCTCTACAACCTCATTTATTGCACCAAGGACATCCCCTGTAACGCCGCCGAGTTTTTTACTGAAAAATAAAAGCAATGGCACAAGGATTATCAGGGATACCAGGTCTATAAGGAAAACCTTCGGGAACCAGACAGGAGTCGTAATTATTAAGAAAAGTATTGAGGAAAAAATTATGGTTTTTATATTCAGATGTCTTATAAAACTGGCAGCACCTGAAGTCTCTCGTGCATAAGGTAAGGCAAATGCAGATACTGTCTGGCTAAAACGGCCAAAGACAGGCATGATTATGAGTGCGATATATTTTTCTCTTCCTGATATATTAGACAGAAGTTCGTATTTCAATAGCAGTATGATAAAAATACCAAGAACACCCATAGTGCCAATGCGGCTGTCACGCATTATCTTTAGAATTTCGTTTTTATCAGACCTCCAGCTAAAGATGCCGTCACAGGTATCTGCAAAACCATCCAGGTGTAACCCTCCTGTGACAATAACTATCCAGATAATCAGGAATATATTTACAAGGTTTTCACTCATCAGATGGGAAAGGAAGTAATTTAATATTGCAGTGGATATACCGATGAGAAGACCTATGACAGGAAAGAATGCCATACTCTCTCCTAATTCCTCTTCCTTCATCTCATTTGTCCTGACAGGAAAAATTGTAAGGAATTGCAATGCTGCAAGGAATTTCCTCATTTCTCTTTACTCCGTAATTTAATTATTAGAGGTCTTATCAAAGCCGATATTATAAGAACAAGACCAAACGTTGCGACCAAAGACGCACCTGTTGGCATGTCAAACCTTGCAGAAAAGAAGAGTCCAAGAAAACTCGCCGTGAATGCGATGAGCCATCCCAGGATAAGCCTGTGTGACAAACGCGAGACAAATAACATTGCGCAGACTGCAGGGATAATAAGATAACTGAATACTAAGAGAACACCGGCTATTCGGACGGATTTTGTTACCATTATTCCAAACAGGAGATAAAATATAAAATCCCACCATCTGATAGATATCCCTGTCTCTTTTGCTTTAACAATATCCTTTGAGATGAGCATGAACCTGCCATGAAACATGAAACAGAATATACCTATAACAAAATAAAGGATGGTTAACTCCAGGATATCTCTCCACGTAACAAAAAGGATGTTCCCCACAAGCATCGCCTTCATCTCCTCCAGTCCGTGAGGGGCACGGTCTAATACCAAAATTGAAAGACCTGAAGAGACAGCATACACTATACCTATAATTGCCTCATGCGGAACGGTTTCCTCCCTGAATCGCCCCAGGGCAAACAAGACTGCACCTAAGAGTGTAAATATTATTGAAAAGACAAAGCTCTGGGTACTCATAGCCTCGTGCCCCAATAGTATTGCAACGGCTATGCCGAGGGCTGCAATCTGTGCAAGCGCAAGGTCAACAAATATTACCTCACGGCTCACCACATGTATACCCATATAGCAATGGATAAGTGCTATTACCAGACACGCTGCAAAGGGACATATTAAGAGTTGGATGGTATCCATCATTGATTCTCCTTGAACGCATTAGCAAGTCCTGTAACTATTGCATCAATCATGGATATATAATCCTTTGACTCCTCTGAGCCGCCAACACAGTTTGCCACAGACACCACCTTTGCTCCTGTTTTTTCCCGGACAAAGTTTGCGGGTTTCTTATCATAAAAGGGTTCCATAAGCAGAACCTTGATGTTTTCATTCTTCATCTTTTCTATCACTTCAACTATATGACCCGGACTCGGTGGTATGCCGGGCTTTGGCTCAAGTTGGTCAACGATTACAAGTCCAAATCTGTTTGTAATATATGGCCAGGATTTATGGTAGGTTATGAGTTTTGAGCCCTGATAGGGTTTCAGTTCAGCGGTCCACCGCACCATCGCCTCATCAATTCTTCTGGCAAAGTCCAGATAGTTTTTATTAAAATATTCAGCATCTGCCGGAGATATCCTCGCAAGACCCATTGAAATATTTTTAGCAACAACCTTGCCATTCAGCGGGTCTAACCAGTAGTGCGGGTTTCCAAAAGGATGGAGGTCACCCATAGAACGGTCAATCTTCTTAGTTGGAACCTCAAGTCTTTCTACGCCCTCTGATACGTCTAAATGACCTGGTTGACCTATTGCCACCTTATGATTTCGCGAACCATCAAGGATTAACCGCTCCCAGCCAATCTCTAATTCCATACCGATTCTAATAAACAGGTCAGCATTCTTTACCTTCATCATATAACTCGGTTTTGCCTCAACGAGATGCGGGTCCTGGTGTCCTGTGGCAATGCTTGTAACCTCTACCCTATCCCCTCCGACAGATTCAGTAATGGAACTTAAAACCGTAGTAGTCGTTACCACCTGAATCTGACGTTCACGAGCGCTGCAATCTTCTTGGATGAATAAAACAAGCCATGTAAATAGACAGACGAAACCTGCCTTATATATATTATTTTTCATATCTCCCCCTTAATATTTATGGGCACGGTGAGGTCCCATGCCAAAATTGAGTTGTAACCATATTTCATTCACATCATCACCAAAATTCTTATCAGTATGTTTATATTGAAGTCGCCAGAAAGCGAACTCACTCTGGGCGAACGTAATGACTGGTGATAATGCAACCTCATGGGAGGTATTATCCTGCGGAAATTCTGAGTAGTCATAACGTAACCCGCAAGACCACCTTTTGGCAAATTGGTATTGCAGCGATGAATACATACCCCACGAATCCACATCCACTTCCTCCCCTTCCCTTTGACTGAAAAGAAATTCTGTCTGGGAGGTAAAAAACTTGTAGAGACCCTCCTTAGGTGAACGCCATTTGTATGTAAGGTCAAGCCCTTCAAGGTTCGTTATATTAGAACCGCCTGGGTCGTTAGGACCGCCTGCGTAACTTAATCCTAATTCTAACGTTGATGCCTCGGAAATGTCAAAGAAATTCTTAAGGTGTGCAAGAAAAACGAGGTCATTTGCCTCACTTCCTGCATAACTCAGAGCATTTTCGTTATCAAATGCCTCAAGGGTAAATTCAATATATTTCTCCATCGGATTCGGAACAAGGGCGCTTAAAGACACCCCTGCATCGGATATACCCTCTTCTCCAAAGTAGTTCGTTATTATGTTTGGATATTCAACCCAGGGCAATGCGTGTCGGTGAAATTGATTAACCCTTCCAAAGGCAGGCTTAAATTTACCCATCTTTGCCTGAGCATCTAAAGGCAGATGAAGAAAGGACGCATACGCCTCTTCAAGTTCCATCTTCCATTCACCATCCTCTTCGGCTGTGGATAGATATACAAACCCCTTTGCGTAGGGGTCAATAGCAGCCTCAAAATCAAACTCCAGTTCCCGGACAAAAAACCTGTCACCATTTTCATCTGTCTCGTTATCAGTTAAATGGCCCAGGAAATCACCGATAACACTTATATCCGGGTTGAAAATCTGCCCGATGGGCATGGCTGAAACCTGGGTTGGCACAGGCGTAATAGGCAGTTCTTTTGCAATCTCAGCCTCAAGTTGTTTTTTAGCACGCTCCAATTCCATGGATTTTGTGACACTATCAATTTTCTCTTCTAACGCCTTTATCTGTCCCTGATATTCCTTCTGCATAGTATCAAACTTTACCTTAACATCATCTAATTGTTCTTTAAGCACCTTCATCTGGTTCTCCTGCCCAGAAACAGACTCCTCTGCCCACAGGCATGGAGACAGGAAGAGAATTAGTATAACAAACATGAAACTTTTAATCATTCGCACAATAACCTCCTTGGTAAAAAATTCTAACATAACATATAAAACAAGTCAATAAAAATAAATTTTGAAATTTTGCTATTTTTTGTCGTCTAACTCAATAATTTTTAGTTTTAGGGTATTATTTTGGCGTTTAAGATTTGTGGCTATGAGAATGGGTTTTTCTGGGCTTTCAGGGGTGTGATTAGGCAGTGGTGAGACTGACATCTACGCATATAGTCAATCGTCTCTATCCTGAACATTTTCAATCACTCCTTCATTGAAAAATGTAAATCAAAGCTATTTATTTAGCGCTTCCTTGAACTGCTTTGCTGCACCTATAATTCTCTCTGCTAAATGAAGTATAGGTAACTGTTCTCTCCAGACCTTTCTTTTGCCATTTACAATGGCATCTATTCCAACTTGGGATTTCACTATATCCTCCCAAAGTTTCAGATCATATTCTGGGAGGTTTTTCAACTTATCACTTCTGAAATCTATCCACACTTTCCCATTGGAATAAACCCCTAATATTTTCACCTTGAAACTGTATTTTGTGGGAATGTTTAGATGATAGGTAGGGGTTTTTCCATTTCCCCAGTCTATTTCACCAATCTTCACCAATTCTTGCATTAACTCTCTGTGTCTTACTCTTAGTCCGGGAGGAGCATCGTTCAGGAATTTTTTCTTATCCCATTTATTCATGGCATCTCACCTCCTGTCCTTCGTTACTTCTTATAACCCTGTTAAAACACCCGAGTTATCTGTTTTTTCGCATGTCTTGTCAACATTATTTTAGTATAGACTTTAAAGACGAATCGTGGAGTCTTAAAACTTATATTCTTCAAAAAGGTCTTGTTTTTTATAAGTGCGTCTATTCTTTTGTCGTGTTCCTTACAGAACAGATTCTATAAGTAAGGTTATATCAAGTTAGGTAGAAATTGCTTATTCTACTCCCGCAAGGTTTGCCATTAGCCACAAGGGGGCAGAAAAACCAATTCGTACGCCCCCGAAATTGCAGGGGGTAGTAACCAAATACACTTTATAATCCAGTTCTTCTTTATCTCCTGTGAAGTTATTTATCTTATTATTAAAACCTAACATACTTACATCTAAAGGTCTCATCATCTACCGATACTGCTAATCACTTCCCTTAAAGCATTTTTCCACTCAAACTTACCATCCCTGAGACGTACCCCTATTAATTATTTCTTCAAATTTTTTATCTGTTAAGCCATATTTCTTTTGCACCTCATATTGACATTCCACCGTGTAAGAGAAAACCGCTTCTAAATATAGCGTGGAGTTTGAGTAGTCTTTTGCATTAATTCTATCCGCCGCTTTAGGCCCACAGGCCATAATTTCTCTATAGATTTCTTTCTCTCCATTAGTGACTACTCTTCGTTTCTTTACATCACTTTTCTCTTCCATACGTATTTGTTCCGCCATCTTTAATTCTGCAGATGAAACAATCTTTAATGCCTCACTATTGGCCGGATTTATTTCTAATGCCTTTCTTACTTCTTCTAATGCTCTCTCTAATTCTCCTATTTCCAGAAAAGATTTGGCTTTTGAAAGTAATTTTTCAACTTCTAATTTTTTCTTTTCTTCTGTTGCTTTGGCACTTTGTTCCATTAAAGATTTAATTGTTGCTATGGCACGCTCAGTATCTGGTGTGCCCGGATATTTCTCAATCACATTCATTAAAGATGCCTTTGCTTTTGAAAATTCACCTTGTTCTTCCATGAGTTTTGCTGTAGTAAAGAAGTACTCAATCTGCTTTTCCTTTATACCATTCATTTTTTCACTTGCTAGTTTTGATTCTTCTGTCCCTGAGTAGCGTAAAACTATTTTATATTGATGTTCAGCCTCCTCAAATTTTCCTTCTGCTGCAAATGCATCCCCTCTGGCAATAAATGTCCCCGGAGTAATATGTTCTCCTAATTTAAAATAACTGCCCTTTTCAGATGTATCGCTTGCAGCATTTCCAATTCCAAGGTCTCCTTTTTTAAATTCCAATCCAAGGTTTATCTCCCCATTAACTATAGAGGGGGTAGGTATGTCCATATAAACCAACTCATACTTATATAACCTCTGATACTGTTCTCTTTTTTCATTTTGACGAATTAAGCAAATAGGAACTTTAGTCATATACTTTGCATTTTCTAATGCTTTCTTTAATAATTCTATCTTCAATCTTTCCTCTCTTTCGTATCCTGGATGATAATATACAAAAAGCGTCTCATTATTATACCTGAGTAGTAAATCACCTTTTGATATTAGGCCTGAAAGATTTGATTCTTCTGAAACGTTAACAACCTCTAAACACTCCAATACTCCTGGTTCTGCATCATCCCAACCTGTTACTCCTCTAAACGTAACAGTCTCGTGAGTAGCAGAACTATTTTTAAATATAAACTCATCATTAAGTCTTTCTGCCCTTCCGGGTTTTAAAAATACAAGGTGAACTTCATCCTTTCTTATAACCCAACCAGTCACAGAAGTCACCCTCCCATTCATCAATTTTAACAAATATTCCTTCAGGACATCATAAGAAGGTAAATTAGAATTGTCGCCTATTTGAAACAATATATCTCCCTTTTGAATACCAGAAATGGAATTAGGGGCATAATCACCCTCAAATGAAATCTCCAATGCACCGTGAACCATACTGGAAGATAAACATACTGCAAAGATTATATCCATAAAAATACATCTGCTCCAAATACTATATCTTATCATTCTCCATGAATTAATTCTCATTTCTTTACTCCCGCTCTGTGTTAAATTTCTCTTAAGAAAAATATACCACTGGCTAAGTCTAATGTCAAGCGTTTTTTATTCTTTTATTCTTTACATAAAGTTTGTTATAAAACCATGTGGTTTGCTAACGATAGAATTCACTCCTCTGTTCAGACGGTAAAGATGGCTGAACCCCAATGGTAGTTTTCCGCGTTTTTCTGACATCCAACTTCGCTTTTTACTCAGTTTTAAAGCATCTTTCCCTCTAATTTTTAGTTTCTAACTTCGTTTTTGGTATCTGAAACGAAGTTGGGATATTTTAGCAAAGTGACTTAATATATGTCAAGGAGTATCTTAATCCGGTCTTCAACAGCCTTCAATGTCCCGGATGATACCTTCCCAATATACTTGGATAGCCGTTCCATAGAAATAGACCTTATATCTTCACATTTAATAAAACTTTTCTGGGATACCCCGGCTTCTGGAGGATTTATCGGAATATGAAAAGGAATTCCTTTCTCTTTAGTTGTAATAGGAATAATAACAACTAAACCTGCTGGGCCATGATTGAAAGTATCTACAGATACAACAAGCCCTGGACGAGAACCTGCTTGTTCATGACCTCTCACAGGATTAAGATTAACAGTCCATATCTCGCCTCGTGAAGGAACACTCATGAATTTATATCATCCAATAAAGTCATGTCCCAATCTTCTCGTTCTTTTAACTCTTCTTGCCATGCCTTAGGATTCTTGCGCATAGATGCAAACGCCTCATTAGCCATTTGGAGAAAATTTTTGCGGCGATATAATTCTACGGCTTTAGTAAGAGCAGATTGCATAGACTCCCCGGATTGCTTTGCGATGCGGCGAAGTATAATATGCGATGTAGGGTTAATTCTAACTGTTGTGCTTCCCATTGTTATTGCCTCCTTTATCTACAATTAAGTATACCATATTGAATATATATTTGTCAACATAAATCAACATTAAGTCCGGGCAGGGGATGTTATTCTTCTATTATTTCTATCTTTGATGGGTCTTTTACGATTATTTCAGGCTTGCTGCCATATTCCTGTATCTTGCCGGTTACGCGGACTATCTTATTAAGATAATGTCTTTCTGGATTGGGTGGGAACTTGGCAAAATCTTTGGCAAATATTACTGCTGTAAAGTGTCCCTTATAGTTTCTATGAAAATTCAGAAAACAAGCCTTACCGGAATTATGAGAGAGGACGATTTTCCCTTCTACGGTCTTCACCTCCCCATAATACTTATCAGTATCCTCCCATGATATAACAGACCCTGTGCTGTGCACGGTTTTTGGTAATTCAGGACCTTCATCTACTGGTAATGGAACGGGTTTTCTCACAACGGGTAAGTCTCCCTTTGGAAATTCCGGTTTACCGGCGTTTGCCCAGCATGTCCACCAGATACTGCCGAGTGATACGCTCGCCTTTCTTATCTGCCCTTGTGCTATCTGATTTGTCCCCTCATATACCTTAACCTTATATTCCTCACTATCTATTTCTGAGCCTTCCCTCGCTTTTGTATCAGCAAGCAATATATTATCTACCCATACGTAACTATCAATTAAAAATGAGAAAACGAAAGAGAGCGGGTCTTTTATGTATTCGGCTTTGCATGCCAGGTCTTCTCGTTTGAACCTGTACTCACCTTCATGTTCATCTACAACATAACTTTCAAAACTCTTATGGACACCTAAATTGCCTGTCAGTTGTCCATCATAGTTTTCTGTAGTATGCAAAGGCTGATGTGCATCTGCCACATAATGGGAGAGATGGCCTGCAGTCTTCAGGACATTGTCCCAATCCTTTGATTTAAAATCACCTGTCAGCCTATCCATGAATTCCAGTATCACCCATGGCAGTCTCCCATTTGCATTGACGAACCTTGCACCATATTCCTTGCTTGCCTTCTCATAAGAATGCGGGAAGTGAGAGAATGGGAATTTTTCATATCTATCCATGTCTATGAAATGTTTGACCCGTTCCTCATCGCCGAACTTGTCCTTCCAGACCGTGTCAGGTTCATTGGCATACTGAGCAAGTAACGACTTATTGGAGATGAAAAAAGTCCCCATATCAGTGGGCAGGGTATAACAACCACTCTCTGCTATAATTTCATGCCCAATAGGTCCCCATGCCAATGGCTCACGGCTGACTGCAAAAATCGTTATCGCAAAAATAACCGCTACTATATTTTTAATGTCCTTTAACCGCATATAAATTCCTCCATATCACGGGGTATCGGGGATGAGAATTCCATATACTCCTGAGTAACAGGGTGATAGAACCCTAACGTCTGTGCATGTAATGCCTGGCGGCTGATTTTCCCTGCCCCGCCGTATCTTGAATCCCCGAGCAGAGGGTGCCCTATGTATGCCATGTGCACCCTTATCTGGTGCGTCCTTCCGGTTCCGAGGGTAAGTTCCACCATTGTCCAGTCTTTAAACCTTTTCAAAACCTTGTAATGTGTTATCGCCTCTTTGCCGAGTGTGTAAGTAACAGCCATCTTTTGCCTGTTCCTCTTATCCCTGCCAATTGGTAATTTGATGTCTCCTTCATCTAACTGGATAACACCCTTTACCAATGCGATATATTTACGCTTTATAGTCCTCTTCTTAAACTGTTTTGCCAGTATTCTAAGAATGCCCTCGTCCTTTGCCACTACGAGAAGCCCTGACGTATCCTTATCAAGCCTGTGGACTATACCCGGCCTGAACCCTTCCGCATTTTGATAGAAATCAGAACAATGGTGAAGAATCGCATTGACCAATGTACCCGTATAATTACCAGGGGCAGGATGGACTACCAGACCTGCAGGCTTATTTACTACTATGATATGTTCATCCTCAAATACTATGTCAAGGGGTATATCTTCAGGTAAGAGGGCAATCTTCTTAGGTTCTGGTAATTCTGTCTCAATCCTATCGCCTTCATGAATGATATGGTGGCTCTTTGTAGGTTTGCCATTTAACAGGACTTTTTCTTCTGTTATCAGGCTCTGGACATAAGAACGTGATATGGACCCCTGAGGTTCAGATTCATTGGTAAGCCGCCCGGTTAAATAGCGGTCTAATCTTTCCCCTGCGTCAGCACTCGTGACTGTCCACGTGAATTTTGATATAATTGCCATATATATGCCGGCACTGCAGCCAGAAATATGACTAAGCAAATAATCTGGAATACGGTAAGGCCAAAGGCAACGTGCGGATTATCGCCTCTGAAAAATTCTATGATAAATCTTGCTATAGAATAAAGTATAAGATACGAGATAACTACCTCTCCGTCAAAATGTTTATATTTATAAATAAGGCTCAATATCAGGAATAGCATCAGAAGTATGAATGAAGAGAATATCTGAACAGGGAATATCTTCTCGTAAGGAAAAGCCATGCCTGCAAGACTATCAGGCGGGAATATAACGCCTAATGGACCGCCCCATGGTTTTCCATAGCAGCACCCGTTTAGATAACAGCCCATCCGTCCTATGGAATGTCCAAGCGCTGCATAAGGGACTATGAAGTCAGCCAATTTCCATGCAGGTAATTTATTCCTCTTAAGAAACCACACACTAACGATAAGTGCCGAGAGCAATCCTCCAAAAAATACCAACCCGCCATGATTCAACATCAGAATCTCAAGGGGCGAATCCATATAATCCTTGATGTTCAAAATGACGTAGAATAACCTGGCGCCTATTATACCTGATACAAGAAGCCACAGGGCAAATCCATCAAATTTTTCCTTTGGTATACCTACAGTCTCAATATTCCTGCGGGCAAGAAAGGTCGTCATCAGGAATGCCATGGCTACCATCAAGCCATACGAGTAAATCCTTATCCTCACGAATTCAAGTATTACTGGGTGCATAGGTTATGAACATGGCTTTCTAATTATATAAATTATAAGTACGATTGTCCCTATGGATATCGCAGAATCGGCTACGTTGAATACAGGCCAGATGCGAAAGTCCAGGAAATCTACTACATACCCTAATCTTATTCTGTCAATAAGATTCCCTACAGCGCCTCCTACTATCAAGGCGAGGACGCAAGTTACGAGCGTACCTTTATTCACCCACCGGTAATTGAGATATAATATCAAAGATGCCACTATAATAGACAGGACTACAAAAACACCTGAATGTGCCTGGAATAGACCAAAGGCAGCCCCTCTATTATGAACCAATGTAATATGGAAGATGCCATTTATAACGGGGATTGTTTCACCTTCCAGTAGATTTATAGATGCCAGATATTTTGCCGCCTGGTCCAGGACGAGTATCACAATTAGTATTAACCATAGTAACATCGCCCGGACTATTTCTCTTCCTTGGACTGGCAATCTATACATAAGATTGCATGCGGCACAGCCTCTAATCTTTCACGGGCTATCCTCTTTTTACATCGCTCACAATCCCCATATGTCCCTTCTTCTATCCTTGCCAATGCCTCATCTATCAGGTATAAGAGTTTCTGCTCTGTGGAAGCCCTATCCAATGAAAAGTCTATACCATAATTATCAGTCGCCATATCTGCCATGTGGTAGGTATAACTTGAAAGGTCTCCTGTTGCCTCCTTATGGGATTTACCCAATGAATCTTGCTGGATATGCTTCATCTCTTTGGTTAACCTCTCTCTTTCTTTCAAAAGTAATTTCTTGAATTTCTGTAAATCTTTCTTATTCATCTTCATTTTCCATCCCTCTTTTCTATGCAACCGCCTTTGTACATCTTTCGCAAATCTCCGGATGTTCCGGGCTGCTCCCTACAGATTCACTCCAGTTCCAGCACCGCTCGCACTTCCTGCCGTCTGCCTTCTTTATTTCAAGTTTAATCTTCAAATCCGATGAGATGCCCGTAAGCGCACATTCGCTCATCGGCAGCCTGGCATATTCCCCTTCTTCCAATCCTGTCAATTCCACCTGAGAGACTATGAATAT
Source organism: uncultured Planctomycetia bacterium (assembly GCA_964449965.1). Lineage (GTDB taxonomy): Bacteria > Omnitrophota > Gorgyraeia > CAYVEO01 > CAYVEO01 > CAYVEO01. The sequence goes on along the minus strand of CAYVEO010000049.1, from coordinate 5,622 downwards.
GCCGGGTAAAAGATTAACGTACCGTTTTAATAAATTAATCTCTAAAGGCAAACTATGATATATAATGACTTTTGCCCCTAAAGAATTGCCTATCAATTTCTCTGCCCGCTTTATCTCCAATTCCTTCAACACCGCGTTTCTAAAATCTATAATGGATTCCCATATACCCTCTAATTCCGTATTTATCCCTTCCTTACATTCTATCGGCCAGTCTGTCAGGTGGATACTCTTACCTTTACCAGCAGGTATATACCTCCATACCTCATCAGCGGTAAATACCATTATCGGGGACATCACCTTTACCAGTATGACCAGAATCTCATAGAGGACAGTCTGGGCAGACCTTCGTTCCACTCCTTTTCTATTAAATGTATAAAGTCTATCCTTCAATATGTCCAGATAGAAAGAGCTCATCTCTATAGTACAGAAATTATACAACATGTGATAGACCCTGTAAAAATCAAAACTTTCGTAAGAATCATCTGCTGCCTTCAGAAGGCTGTGGACCTTTGAAAGTGCCCATCTGTCAATTTCTAAAAGGTCCTCGTATCTAACTTTGTCCTTATCAGGGTTAAAATCATATATATTGCCTAATAAAAATCTGTATGTATTTCTTATCTTTCTGTATGCCTCAGAAAGCCTGGAAAGTATCTCGCGGGATATCCTGATGTCTCCATGATAATCCGAAGATGCAACCCACAATCTCAATATATCTGTCCCGTATTCCCTTATAACGTCCTGAGGAGAAAGGACGTTTCCTTCTGACTTTGACATCTTCTTCCCCTCGCCATCTACTACAAACCCATGAGTAAGGACGGACTTAAACGGGGCATTACCGGTAAGAGCTATAGAGGTAAGGATTGATGCCTGGAACCATCCCCTGTGCTGGTCACTACCCTCCAGATATAAATCTGCAGGGTATGCTAAATCCTCTCTTGCCTCTAACACGGCATAATGGCTTACCCCGGAATCAAACCATACGTCTATAATATCTGTTTCTTTTGCAAATGTGCTGCCGCCGCACTTACTGCACTTCGTCCCTCTGGGGAGTAATTCTTCGGCACTTTTTGCAAACCATAGGTCAGAACCATCTTTCAGCATAAATTTCCCTATCGTCCTTATAATATCTGCATTCAACAATTCATGGCGGCAGTCCCTGCAGTAAAATACAGGCAGTGGAACGCCCCAGTATCTCTGGCGGCTGAGACACCAATCCGGACGGTTCTCCACCATGCTGTATATCCTGTTTTCACCAGCCTTGGGAATCCATTCAATTTCCCTGATTATGTCCAGGGTTTTCTGCCTGAGATTATCGTTCTCTACGTTAATAAACCACTGCTCTGTAGCCCTGAAAATCACCGGCCTTTTGCACCTCCAGCAATGCGGATAGGTATGTTCAACCTCTTCTGAAAACAAGAGTTTATCATTCTTACGCAGTCTGTCAATTATAACCGGATTACTATCAAATACGTCCATACTGCAAAATTCTTTCACCTCAAGAGAGAATCTGCCGTCAGGACCTACAGACATAATCACAGGCAGTTTGTATTTAAGCCCTGTTTTATAATCCTCCTCCCCATGTCCCGGGGCTATGTGGACACATCCGGTTCCTTCTGTGCCAGAGACATACTCTGCCAGGACAACCTTTGATGGTTTCTCTATAAATGGATGTTCAGCAAAGACACCTTCTAAGTATCTGCCGGGCATCTTTGCAAGCGTCTCCCCCTTTCCTCCTACCTTTGCTAAAACCGTATCAACAAGAGGAGAAGCCATTACTAATATCTCCTTGGAATCCCTGCCTGGCAATTCTGTCCTTACCAGGGCATACTCAATCTCCGGATGAACTGCTATAGCCACGTTTGCAGGCAATGTCCATGGGGTGGTAGTCCATATTACAAAGTATGCCTCCCCGTGCACGGCAAAACTGGTCTTGAACTTCACATAGACAGAAGGCGACTTGACGTTTTCGTATTCTACCTCTGCCTCTGCCAATGCAGTTTCACATCTGCTGCACCAATGAATGGGTTTGAGTCCCTTGTATATATATCCTTTTTCAACCAATCTCACCATAGCCTCTACAATCTTAGCCTCATAACCCTTGTTGAGGGTAAGGTACGGATTATTCCAATCGCCAAATACGCCTAATTCCTCAAATTCTCCCTTTTGAATATTGACAAATCTCATCGCATAGTCGTAGGCTTTTTTCCTGAACTCAAGCCTTTCTATGTCATCCTTGGTTATACCTAACTCTTTAAATAGCTGGTGTTCTACAGGCAATCCATGGCAGTCCCACCCCGGCACAAATGGTGAATCAAACCCTTTCATGGTCTTATACTTGACCACTATATCCTTCAGGATTTTATTCAAGGCATGTCCGATATGTATATCACCGTTAGCATAAGGCGGGCCGTCGTGCAATATGAACTTTGCCTTTCCGGCGGACTTTTCCCTTATAAGACCATATATACCTTGAGCCTTCCACTCCTTGAGAATCCCTGGCTCAAGGTTTGGAAGATTAGCCTTCATCGGGAAATCTGTTCTCGGTAGATTTAATGTGTCTTTGTAATTCATATCTTCTCAATAACCCTGGATACGAGTTTAGTCAATTTAGGTTCAGCCTCACCTGCTATCTTTAATATCTCTTCTATATTGGCAGGTTTCAAGGCGTCTGGCAGACACCTGTCTGTTATGCAGCTTATACCCAGTGTTTTCAGCCCGCAATGCACCGCTACTATAACCTCCGGGACAGTGGACATACCAACCACATCCGCCCCAATCATTCGTAAGAACCTATATTCCGCCGCAGTTTCCAGATTTGGTCCTGTAACGCCGACATATACACCTTTTTGAAGTTTTATTTTTTCATCCATTGCCACTTCTTCTGACAGCCGTATTAACCTTCTATCATAAGGCTCTGACATATCAGGAAATCTGGGACCCAGTGTCTCATCGTTAGGACCTATCAGCGGGTTCACGCCCATGAGATTGATATGGTCTGTTATTACCATGAGGTCGCCGGGTGCAAACTGCGGGTTCATGCCGCCGGCAGCATTAGAGACTATCATAACCTCTGAGCCTAATGCCCTCATCACCCTGACGCCAAAGGTAACGTCATCTAAAGAATAACCTTCGTAATAATGAAACCTGCCTTCCATGGTAATGACGTGCTTTCCGCCGATGGTGCCGGATACTAGAACACCCTTATGCCCGGGTGCTGTTGAGCGGGGGAAATTAGGAATATCCGGGTATTCAAGCACCATTTTACCTTTTATCTTCTCTGCAAGCGCCCCGAGTCCTGTTCCTAATATAATTGCTATTTTCGGTTTTTCTTTAATCTTAGTTTTTATGTCCTCCGCCGCCTCTTTTACACGTTCCTTTAGTCCTATCATATCCCCTCCTTGAATATCGCCCTGCCGAGCCGCACCATCGTTGAGCCTTCTTCTATAGCCGCCTCAAAGTCCTGTGTCATACCCATGGATAGTTCCCTCATCTCCACACCCTCAATCCGAAGTGCACGTATCTCATCAGCAATCTGCTTCAATCTTCTGAAAAATGGCCTCGCAAGTTCCTGATTATCTGCCAGAGGTGCTATCGTCATAAGCCCCGTGACCTTAATATGCTTAAACCCTGGCGCAGCCATAATCAATTCATTCAACCCTTGAGGGTCTATCCCGGACTTTTGTCTCTCACCAGAGACATTGACCTGAATCAGTATCTCCTGTATTTTGTTTATTCTAACTGAGTGCTTATCCAACTCTTCCATAAGTCTCAAACTATCCACGGAATGTATTAGATGAAACATCTCAACTGCAGGTTTTGCCTTGTTACTCTGAAGATGTCCAATCATATGCCATCGGACAGCATCGCCTATAGCCGTATGTTTTGAAATAGCATCCTGAACCCTGTTTTCACCTATGTCTGTAATACCACAAGAGATTGCCTCTCTTACAGCATGGACATCAGCCTCTTTCGTAACGCAAATCAACTCTACTTCTTCAGGCAGACGGCCTGCCTTAAGAGCAGCAGATGAAATTCTCTGGAGGACTGAGGAAATGTTTTCACGGACGCTCATCAATAGGTATGTATCTCTGCATCGGGGGACCTATATACTCTGACATTGGTCTGATAAGACGGTTGTTATCATGCTGTTCAATGATATGGGCTGACCACCCGGTAATCCTGCTTAATGTAAATATGGGGGTATAGAGTTCTATAGGAATCCCCATCATATAGTATATAGACCCTGCATAGAAATCAACGTTGGGATAGAGACCCTTTTCTTTTTCCATAATCTCTTCTATCTTATGAGACATCCTGTACCATTTTGGGGCATTCTTTTTCCCGCCTAACTCCATACATAACTTCTTCAGGATAATTGCCCTCGGGTCCCCTTTCTTATAAACCCTGTGCCCAAAACCCATTATGCGCTCTTTCCTCAAGAGTGCTTCCCTTATCCAGTCTTCAACTTTATCCTCTTCCCCTATAGCAAGCAGCATCTCCATAGCCTTCTCATTTGCACCTCCGTGAAGAGAACCTTTTAAGGTGCAAACACCTGCTATTACCGCAGAATAAAGGTCTGCCAGTGTAGAGGCCGTCACCCGCGCAGAAAAACTTGAGGCATTGTAGTCATGCTCAGCATATAGTATCAAGGATACGTCAAACACCTTCTCAACAAAATCATCAGGGGGGGTACCGTTTACCATATTCAGGAAGTTCTTAGTATGAGAATATTCCGGGTTCGGCTCAATAGGTTTTTTACCATTGGAGATTCTGAAACTTGAGGCTATGACAGTCGGGATTTTTGCAGTCAATCTAACTGCCTTTCTAACGTTTGCCTCATGGCTGTTATCCCCTGCCTCGGAATCAAATAATGCAAGAAATGATACGCCAGCCCTGAGCATATCCATAGGGTTCGCTCTGCCCGGGAATTTGGTGAACATCTTTAAAAGGTTTTTGGGTATCTCACGTTCATCCCTGAGTATTTTTGTGAAATCCGTTAACTCACCTTTCTTAGGCAATGAACCTTTTATCAGTAAATAGGCAACCTCTTCAAAATTAGAATCTTTCGCAAGGTCTTCTACAGAATATCCCCTGTATAGCAGCTGGCTATGTTCTGAATCAACATTGCATATGCCTGTCCTGCCTGCTATGACTCCCTCTAACCCAGGGCTATAACTGTTCTGTTTTTCCATGATTTTTTCCCTTATCGCTATTTGTATTCTGTCTTATTATATACTGTATTACAAAAAAGTCAATTAAAACCATCGGTTACGTTTTAAACAGTGTTTATCTGTGGTTACGAAGTCCTCTCGTTGTATGGAATTTCAAAATATTGTAGTTGCCGAGCTTGCTCGGCTTAATTAACAGACCATGTATCAGATGATTCATCATAAGCATAGCCCTTCTTAATCAGAACATTTTTTACGTAATCGGCGGATTTGGATATCAGGTCTATTGTCTTATTTTCCTCATTAAGCCTGCCCCTCTTACCAGAGTACTCCAGATGCATGGCAACCTCCGGCACTCTCAATCTACTGATTATATCCAGCACTTTGCTAACGTGGACAACTCCCTTCTTAAGATACTCCCCGCAAAACGGCCAGTTTGCAGCACACCCTTTAT
>CAYVEO010000048.1:0-20379 GCA_964449965.1 uncultured Planctomycetia bacterium | reverse complement strand
AATAGGACATTTCTACTTTGGTAAAAATAGGACATTTCTAAATTGGCTTGACAGACAGACCCAAAATTCTTGACAAAGGGTCCTTTTTTATGATATACTTTTATTGTAAGCAGAGGGTGTGATTGTGATAAAGAAATTAGATTGGCTTGCTTTAAGCCTCTTATGCTTATTTTTTTTGGGTTGTGCTTTTAAATCCAGGGATGCATACATCAATGACTTAAATAATAAAAACTGGAAGGTTAGATACAATGCGGTCATCGAATTAGGAGTAAATCGTGAGGTCCAGGCAGTCCCCGGTTTAATAGATAAGTTAAGTGATGAAAATGACCTCGTGAGAGAGGCGGCAGCCCGTTCCCTATACTGGATTGGCGATGTCAGGGCAAGGGAGGCACTGGAGAGGGCGCTGAAAGACAGGAACAGATTCGTCAGGGAAAAGGCAGCCGCTGCATTGGGTAAGCTTGGGGTTAAAGAATCACTTCCGGCACTTAATGGAGCCTTAAATGACCCTGATGAGGGAGTAAGAAACGCTGTCCGTTCGGCTCTACAGAGAATAAGAGAGGATAAAAGGTAATAACTATGGACTTAAGAGAGAAAATTGAATACGTCTGGAATAATACGAAGATATTGAGAAATGTAGAAAGAAACCTCTTTACATTCGGGGATACGGTTCTGCCATATTTTCTCATTGCTGAATTGGTAAAGGATAAACCAAGCACATTTGTAAAAGAGGGAGAGGTGATTATAAAGAGGCCCCTTATCTATACACCATATCAAGATACGCCGCATTTTAAGGGATTTGGGGAAAAGGAGAAGGAGTATAGTAACTTTATTATACACAGGATGGCATATATCCCGCCATATACCTATCAGAATGCCTCAAAATCATTCTATATCTCATCGGATAATGTAGAAGAGACATCAGCCAGATTAAGTAAGAGGCTTGATGGAGAAGGGAATAACCTTACAGCAATTATCAAGACAATGATGGATATGTGGGAGGTATCAGTAATGAGGTATTCTATAGAGCGGATGGTAAAATCTCTTCCGTCTAATATAACCGAATTGAAAGAAAGGGGCCTCTTAGGCTAAGGGGTATTATTTCTGTTTGAAACTTGTTACAATACGTATTGCCTCTTCAATATCATCAGTGAGTGTAAATAGTTTCATATCCTCAGGGGAGATAGCATTTTCGTCTAAGAGCATCTTTTTGCCTATCCACTTAATGAGTCCTTTCCAGTATTCCTTCCCTATAATAACTATGGGGAATGGATTAATCTTTTTTGTCTGAATAAGGGTGAGCGCTTCAAACAATTCATCCATAGTCCCGTAACCTCCCGGGAATATAACAAATGCAGAGGCATACTTTACAAACATTACTTTTCTGCAGAAGAAATAGCGAAAATCAAGGTAGATGTCAAGATATTTGTTAGGCTTCTGTTCAAAAGGGAGGTTTATATTTAACCCGATGGACTTACCCCTGCCTAACCGTGCACCTTTATTGGCTGCTTCCATTATTCCGGGTCCGCCTCCGGTTATGATAGAGAAACCTGCATGTGCCAATCCTTTTGTGGTTTCAATAGCCATGTTATAATAACGGCTTCCCCTCTTTGCCCGGGAAGAGCCGAAGATGGATACTGCCGGTGCTATCTGCCGCAATACCTCAAAACCTTCAACAAATTCCGACATGATTCTAAATATACGCCACGTTTCTTCCTGTGAGAAATCATCCATCAATATCACCCCTTTTATTTATTATACATTGAAGATTGATATTAAGTCAAGGAAATAAAAAGTTGATTATAATTTAGTTACAAAATTAAACTATCTGAATTTTAAATGAAAAAATCCCGGTTCAAAATATTATTCTATTATTTTATAATTGTCCTTGTCCTGACTTTCTGGCATGCTATAGTTAATGCAGAAGATGAGGTAATCATCAGCCTTGACGATGCATACAGACTTGCCTTTCAATCCCATGAGAATATACTGGGTGCAGGTATAGACATTGACAAATCCGCATTGGTTTCCAAAAAGGCATTATCCTTACTTTCTCCAAATATTTCCATTTCAGGAGATTATTCAAGACCTAAGAATGCAATCCTTTTTGACAGTAGTGCAGTTATCCCCAAGGAGAAATGGACAGAAACGGTAACGGTAACTCAGCAGTTATACAATCCGCGTTTACTTCCTGCCTACCGTTTAGGCAGACATTCAATGGATGCAAGTAAAGAAAACTACATGCTGACAGTCAGGGATGTGCTGTTTGAGGTTGCCAGGGTCTATTATTCCGTTCTTAAAAATGAGGAATTTACAACTATTGCAAGAGATTCGATTTTCCTTGTGCAGGAAGAGTTAAAGGTTGCACAAGAAAAATACCATGCAGGCGAAGTCCCCCAGACTGACGTCCTGAGGGCAGAGGTAGAGGTATCAAGGGCGGAACGCCAGCTCGTAGAGGCAGAGAATGCCTTACTATCATCAAAGGCCCTTTTATCTGCCATGATTGGCATAGAGACAAAAGAGGATTACAGTCTAAAGAAACCTGCCGGGGTGAATATGGTGATAGAAAGACCTGAGGGACTCATAGAAATCGCTATTGGGCATCGTAATGACCTCAAAGAAGGTTTGATAAATATTGACATTGCAAAAGATAATGAGAAACTAACATCGGCTGAATTTCAGCCTGAATTAAAGTTGGAATGGTCTGACTATTGGGTTGCCCCTGAAACATTTTCTCAAAGAAGTGACCTCTGGATGATGACAGTCTCTGTAAGTATGCCAATCTTTGAAGGCGGGTTGAGGTCCATTAACCTTAAAGAAAAAAAGATGGAAACCAGACAGTCTCACCTCAAATACGGAAGGCTGAAGAAAGATATTGAAACAGAAGTAAAGAATTCTTGCTATGAGGCTCAAACGCTAAAGAGCGTCCTTGCTGCCCTGACAAAGGAAGTAGAACTTGCCAGGCAGACATACGAAATTACGAGGGAAAGATACGCTAACGGCCAGTCCAGCAGTATTGACCTTATGGACGCCCTTACACGATTCAATTCTGTAAGGGTTGAACTCTCTGCGAAGAGTTATGAATACCAACTTGCCCTGTTAGACCTCCAGCGGGTGACAGGGACATTTGCAGAGGAATACATAAATTTTTCTAAAAGGGGTGTAAAATGATGATTAAAAAAATCTTAGTTTGCCTTACAGTCTCTATGCTAATTATATCAGGTGGATGTTCATCCAAAAGAGGTGAGGAGCCTGTCAAACAAGGTGGAAAAACAATCCCTATAATTAAATGGAAGACAATTGAGGCAAAGGATATGAAGGAGACACTGGGTTTTGTCGGAGACATTACAGGAGAGGATGAGGCAACCGTCTATTCCAAAGTCCCGGGGAAATTGCTGGAGAAGAAGGTCTATGAAGGAGATACTGTCAAAAAAGGTGATACGATAGCCACGGTAAACAGGGATGAAGTAGGTTATACCTTTGAGCCTGCCCCTGTTCTATCTCCATTGGATGGAGTAGTTGGCAGAATTTATCTTGACAGGGGGGATAACGTGACTTCTTCAACCCCTGTCGCGCTGGTGGTCCGTGTGGATTCAGTCCGTGTCCAAATAAACGTGGTGGAACGTTACATCCCGTTCATCACAAAAGGTCAGGTTGCAGATGTAACTGTTGAGGCATATCCGGGTGAGGTTTTTCATGGAGCGGTATATATTATCAGCCCGGTGGTAGAGCCTTCTACAAGGACGTCACTTATGGAAATAAATATCCCGAATGCAGACCGTAAATTGAGACCCGGAATGTTCGCAAAGGTGTCCATTATAATTGGCGAACGAAAAGGTGTGCCGGTTATTCCCAAAGATTCTCTTCTTACGGAAGGCAGCAATAAATTTGTCTTTGTTGTTATTGATGAGAAAGTTCATAAGCGCCCTGTGACGCTCGGCATCAGAGAAGATAGCCTTTTTGAAGTTAAAGAAGGACTGTCAGCCGGCGAAAAGGTCGTAGTCCAGGGCCAATATGGTGTTGAAGATGGCATTCAAGTAAAGTCCGAAGAATCGCAATGATATTTTAAAGAGCAAATTCTATGACGTTAGCCGATATCTGTATAAAACGCCCCGTATTCACCGTTATGCTTATAAGCGCATTGGTGGTCCTGGGCATCTTTTCTATAAGAGACCTTGGATTAGACCTTTTCCCAAAGGTTGATTTTCCTATTATAACTATTACCACTACATTAAGAGGTGCAAACCCTGAAGAGGTTGAAACGGAAGTAACCAAGACCATTGAAGAAGCGGTAAATACCATATCAGGGATTGATGAACTCAGGTCAACGAGTTACGAAGGCGTTTCTCAAGTTGTAGTCACTTTTATCCTGGAAAAGAATGTAGATATAGCATCCCAGGAAGTGCGTGACAGAATAGGCAGAATCCTCAGCGAGCTTCCGGAAGGCACAGACCCGCCCATAATTGAAAAACTTGACCCTGATGCATCGCCGGTCATGAGCGTAACAGTATCCTCAAATAACCGGAGCCTGAGGGAACTCACCCTTCTGGCAAAAAAGATGGTGAAGGAACCTCTTGAGACAGTAAATGGGATTGGTTCTATCACATTGGTAGGTAAAAGAGAAAGGGAGGTACACTGTATATTAGATGCAGGAAAACTAAAGGCGTACAACCTCTCTGTAACGGATGTTAAGGATGCACTCAGAAATCAAAACCTTGAGGTTCCGGGCGGCAGGGTTGATGAGGGGAATAGTGAATTAGTTTTGAGGACCCTGGGCCGTATTACTAAAGTAGAAGACTTTGAGAATATTATAGTGAAGCAAATCAACAATGTCCCTGTCCGGATTGCTGACATGGGGCGTGTTGAAGATACGGAAGAGGAACCAAGGTCATTGGCGAGGTTAGACGGGAACAGCTGCCTTTCTCTTTCCATCAGGAAACAGTCAGGAACCAATACAGTTGAAGTAATCAATAACATAAAGAAGAATATTCAATACCTCAGCAGAAATCTTCCCCATGACGTTAAGGTTGAGGTCGTGAGGGACCAATCAAGTTTCATTGAGGCATCTGTACACGCAATAGAAGAACACCTGATACTCGGCGCCATACTGACAAGTCTGGTTGTTCTTATATTCATGGGAAACCTCCGGAGCACTATTATTGCATCTATCGCCATACCCACATCACTCATATCAACATTTACACTCATGAGGCTTATGCACTTAACCCTGAACAATATGACGCTCTTAGGCCTCTCCCTTGCGGTTGGCATAGTCATTGACGATGCCATAGTAGTCCTTGAAAACATATTCAGACATATTGAGGAAAAAGGCACTCCTCCGGAACAGGCGGCAAGTGAGGCAACACAGGAGATAACCCTTGCAGTAATGGCAACTACCCTATCACTGGTGATTATTTTTCTACCCCTGGCATTCATGGGGGGCATGGTAGGAAAATTTTTAAAGAGTTACGGACTGACCGTGGCATTTGCAATCATGGTCTCTCTCCTTATTTCATTCACCCTGACTCCCAGCTTAAGTGCACGATTCTTAAAGGTTATTCCATCCGGCAAGGGGAATAAAAAAAGACGCTCATCAAAGGAATCATTTTTCTACTCTATTATAGACAGGTCTTATGGCTCTATGCTTAGATTTTCATTAGGGCATAGATGGGTAATAGTCCTTTCAGGGATACTCGTTGTCTTGTCTATGGGATACCTTATGCCCCATGTGGGCAAGGATTTTATTCCATCCAGTGACCAGAGTGAATTTGCTGTCCAAGTAAAGGCACCTGAAGGGACATCCCTTACAGCCATGGATAAAATTATGCAGGACATGGAAAATGAAATCAGGAAACTCAGGGGAGTAAATAGTCTTCTTACAACCATAGGCGAAGGTACAGGTGCCGGCGTTAACGAGGGTGAGATATACGTAAAAATGGTTGACCTTAAAAAGCGAAAATTCAGCCAGTTTGACGTAATGAAAGATGCACGCAAGGCACTCAAGGCTTATCCTGATTTGCGTATTGCAGTTCAAGAGGTGGGTGCCATCAGCGGCGGAGGTTTCAGACATTCTCTTGTCAATTTTAATGTCCGGGGTCCTGAATTAGAGAAACTTAAGGTATATTCGGAAAATATAAAGATGGCAATGAAGACTATGCCGGGTTTTGTTGACGTTGATACAACCCTTAACGTAGGTAAACCGGAACTAAAAGTAAAGATTGATAGGGACAGGGCAAGTTCGTTGGGCGTGAAAGTCTCGGATATCACTTCTGCGCTCAGGACGATGGTGGGCGGGGAAGAGGATATAACAAAATATAAAGAAGGAGACGAACTCTATGAGGTGAGGCTGAGGGTGAAAAAAGATGACCGTAACAGCCCTATGGCGATTGGTGAACTTTTTGTCGCATCTGAGGATAAGACACTTATACGGTTAGACAACCTGGTTTCTCTTGTAGAAGAGACTGGACCAGCCCAGATAGACCGGCAGAACCGTCAGAGGCAGGTTACCTTGTTAGCAAATCTTGATAACAAACCTTTAGGATATGCCGTTGATAAACTCAATGCCGTGGTAAAGGAGATGGATTTACCGCCTGGTTACATAACGGATTTTAGCGGAAGGGCAAAGGTCCAGGCTGAGGCATTCAGGAATTTTGCAATAGTGTTTCTCTTAAGTATCATATTCATGTATATGGTCCTTGGCTCTCAGTTTGAGAGTTTTCTGCATCCCATAACAATCCTTCTCTCTCTGCCTCTTTGTGTCCCTTTTGCACTTTTTTCGTTATTGGTAACGAACGGGACACTGAATATTTTCAGTATCCTCGGTGTCTTTATGCTCTTCGGGATTGTGAAGAAGAACGCAATCCTTCAGATAGACTATACCAACACCCTGCGGAAAAGGGGAATGGAGAGAAACGAAGCCATCCTTGAGGCAAATCACGCCAGGCTCAGGCCTATCCTTATGACTACGATAACCCTCGTTGCTGCAATGCTGCCTGTAGCACTCGGCAAGGGCGCAGGTGCAGAGACACGCGCCTCTATGGCAATAGTTATCATCGGGGGACAGTCCCTATGCCTTCTAATTACACTCCTCATGACCCCTGTAGCCTACTCCATTTTTGACGATATTGGGAAGTTGGTTAAACGTCAGAAATCGCTTTAAAAAACTTTTTTTGCCAACTTATATTTGACATAGATAATCTCGTGTGGTATTATTGGTGGGTATGAGGATACTTGCGTTGGATGTAGGTGAGAGAAGGATAGGTACGGCTATTAGTGATGGGTTGGGAATCACAGCCCAATGTCTAAATGTCATTACCAGAAAGGGATTGGAGGAAGATACCAAAGAACTGAATACTATTATAGAAACCTATAAAGTAGTAGAGATAGTCGTGGGTCTGCCAGTTAACATGAATGGCACAAGGGGTGATGCGGCAAACAATGTTATTGAATTCGTCCACTCTATCAAGGACTATATCAAGATACCGGTTAAGATGTGGGATGAGCGCCTTACTACTTCCCAGGGTGAAAAGATTCTTATCGGTGCAGATGTGAGCAGGAAGAAGAGAAAAAAAATAATAGACAAACTTGCTGCCCAGATACTCTTGCAGAGTTATATGGATTACAAGAAAGGATTAAGATTATGATAAAGATAGCGCCGTCAATTTTATCAGCGGATTTTGGTTGTCTTGCCCGTGAGGCAAAGAGGGCTGAAGATGCAGGGGCAGACCTATTGCATGTGGATGTGATGGATGGCAACTTTGTTCCCAACATCACTATAGGGCCGATGGTAATTGCAGCTCTCAGGAAAAGCGTCCGGATACCAATAGAGGCGCACCTGATGATATGTAATCCTGACAGATACGTAAAGAGTTTTGCCGGTGCAGGCAGTGACATAATTACTGTCCATGTAGAATCGTGTGACATAGAGAGGCTTATCCCAATGATAAAGTCATTGGGTCTGAAGGCAGGTGTTTCACTGAATCCGGACACCCCACTATCTCCTATTGAGCCAATGCTGGATAAGATAGATATGGTGCTCGTTATGAGTGTTAATCCAGGGTTTAGCGGGCAGAAATTTATGAGCTCTGTCTTACCTAAGATAAAGAGATTGAGGTCCATATATGAAAAGGATATTGAAGTGGACGGCGGGATAAATCTTTTGACTGCGAAAGAGGTAGTCCTGGCAGGGGCTAATATGTTAGTGGCAGGGACTTATGTATTTGGCTCCAAGGATATGGGTGAGGCGATAAAGAGCCTGAGAAATGTGGCTACGGAAGTTGGCGTCCAATGATTAAATTCGGAACAGATGGCTGGAGAGGCGTCATAGGCGAGGATTTTACATTTAATAATGTCAGGATTGTAACTCAGGCTATCGCTGACTACCTTAAGTCTGCTAAAAGAAGAGGGCATATCTTGCTCGGCTATGATAGCCGTTTTTTATCTAATAAATATGCTGAAGTCGTAGCAGGTGTTCTGGCAGGTAACGGGCTCGAGGTCATACTTGGCAGCAAACCTCTGCCTACACCTTTGGTCAGTTTCACGATTCGGGATATGAAATTACCCGGCGGCGTCATGGTTACCGCCAGTCACAATCCGCCTATATTTAACGGGATAAAATTCAAGGCAGATTTCGGAGGGTCCCCTGACGAGAAGATAACGAATAAAATAGAGGGTTATCTTTCTAAAAATGATGTTAGAACTATTCCGTTAGAAGAGGGCAGGAAGAAGGAGCTGATATCTGCTGCCGATGATGGGATTGTCCGCAAATACTGTAAATATCTAAGGTCTTATCTAAATATGAAATCTCTTAGAAAATCTCGTCTTAAAATTCTGGTAGATACGATGTATGGGACAGGGAATGGATATGTGCAACAGGTGTTAAAAGGGACTAACTGCAGGGTAGATGCTATTCACCAGGGCTATGACGTGCTGTTTGGCGGGGTGAATCCTGAACCCATTACAAAGAACCTTTTATCCTTGTCAGAGGTCATACAAAAAAGGGATTATGATATTGGCATCGCAACGGATGGGGATGGGGACAGGATAGGGGCGATGACGCCTGATGGTAGGTTTATAAATCCGCATAAAATCCTTTCACTGCTGTTATTGCATTTTATTGAGGATAGAAAATGGACCGGGGCAGTGGCAAAGACCATCTCTTCCACTTACTTGATAGATAAGATTGCATACAAATATGGGATAAAGATATATGAAACACCTATTGGGTTTAAACATATAGCCGATTTGATGAGGAAAGAGGATATCTTAATAGGCGGAGAAGAATCAGGGGGATTGGGATTTAAAGGCTCTACTTATGAGCGTGACGGGATATTATCAGGGTTGTTATTAATAGAGATGATGTCTGTTAGAAGGAAGGGGATAATAGAGATTTTAAAAGATGTAGAGAAGGAATTTGGAAGATTTTGCTATGAAAGAGAAGATATGGAGTATCCTGATGAATTGAAGAATAAAATGGTTGGTGATTTAAAAAAGAATACTCCGAAAAGATTGCTGGGTAAGAAAATTGTTGAAATTAAGTCTTACGATGGCATCAAGTTTATATTAGAGGATGATAGCTGGCTCCTTTTAAGGCTGTCAGGGACAGAGCCGATATTGAGAATTTATGCTGAGGCCGATAGTAAGGAGAAGGTTTTAGGATTGATTAAAACCGGTAAAAAACTGGCGTTTAGTGTTTGATTTGCAACACAGAGGTGTGGGAAATGAGACAAAAAAAGGGGGCGTTAAAATAGAACCGTCCCCTTTTTCCTTTGGCATGGTTTTTGCTATATAAATGATAGATATGAAAAATAAGAAGTCCAAATATATTCTGAGCCTCCTGTTTTTAATAATAGGCGTGGGAGGCACAATAATCTTCTTTCCTGCCAAGATGGATGAAGAGTATACCTGTATCTGTGACAGGATGTTGAGCAAGCCAAGCGGCATTACGCCTGAGTCTTTTACATTGCTTGTAGAGAGGTTTTTCTTCCCGTTTGCCTTTATGTGGTGGGGGAGTATATTGATGGCGGTATTGAGCGGTATTTATCTCGTAAAGGCAGCAGCAAGGTCCGGAAACACTGAATCAAGGGTTCCTGACAGCAAAAATGCTGATGAGAAGGAGGGATGATTAATTTGATACACCTGAATTTCGTTAGGAAATTTGGGGTGGTAATTTGTTTGATGACTTTGCCCTGGTTGTTTTTAAGGGAAGTTCATGCAGGAACACAAGGGCCATTAATTCTAAATGACCTTATTGAAGAGGCGAAGAAGAATAACCCTGAAATCCTGTCGGCGAAGAAACGGTGGGATGCATCTCTAACAAGAGTTCCTCAGGCGAGGTCTCTGGATGACCCGCAGATAGGAATTACCTTTGAAAAGATACCCCGCGGCACACTTAAACTGAATGAAACCATGCCTGAGGACAGGATGCTTTCCATATCCCAGATGGTTCCCTTCTTCGGTAAATTGCCGTTGAAAAAGAAAATCGCAGTGATTGAATCGCAGATGTTTGCCGCCGAATACAAAAATAAGGAATTGGAAATCATCAATGAACTAAAAAACGGCTATTATGATTTATTTATGAATTATAAAGAGATAGAATTAAGCGAAGAGAGTCTTAAACTCCTAAAAGGAATCGCAAAAATCGCCGAGTCAAAATATGCCGTAGGAGAAATACGTCAGGAAGAACTCTTTAAGATAAACCTTGAAATCGCGAAGTTAAGTAATGATATCGCCAACCTGAATCAGGAACAACTGGCAAAGAAGACACGCATAAATACCATATTAAACAGAGAACCTGAAAATCCTTTGGGTATCCCTGGATTAGAAGAAGACGTTTCCTTCCATCAGGATATTGATTCCTTATATAAACGGACACTGGGGAATCAGCCTGAACTGCTCATCTTCTCTTATGCCATAGAGAGAAACAAGAATGCAAAATCCCTAACTAAAAAAAGTTACTTCCCTGATATGATGGCGCAGATTATTCAGCGCGGCATTACATCAGGCAGTATCGGGGCGTGGGATATAATGCTCTCTTTTACCGTCCCATTATGGTTCTGGACAAAACAGCGATATGAGGTAAAAGAAGCAATTGCTAATTTAGAGGAAGCACGTGCTGCCTATGAGGCAATGAAAAACCGCGCACTCTCTGAGACCAGGGATTTAGCCGCAAAGATAGAGATTGCAAAGAATAAAAATCAACTCAACAAGACTAATTTAATACCCCTGTTAGAAAGTTCTATAAATGCCTCTTTAGGGGCTTTACGTTCAGGTAAAGGAGACCTTATGGAGTTATTAGACAGCGAAAGAATGTTGATTGAAACCAGAATGAATTATTATAAGACACTCGTGGAATACAATATGAGTTTGGCAGACTTAGAGCAGACAGTAGGTGTAGAGTTAAGAGAGGTGCGAAGATGAGAAGAACAAATTTTTGGATAGTCATTGGTTTAATAATCGTCGCCGGATTCTTCATGAATTCATGCGATAAAACAATCAAAAATGGCGGGTCAAAACTATCACGAGACTCAGTAAAAGACATATACTTTTGTCCCATGCATCCTGATTTTACCTCTGACAAGCCAGGGAGTTGTTCAATATGCGGGATGTCTCTGGTTAAGAAAGAAGCCCCACAGAAGAGAGAAAAGAAGTTACTATATTACCGGAATCCAATGAATCCTGAGGTTAAGTCACCTGTCCCGATGAAAGACGAGATGGGAATGGATTATGTTCCGGTCTATGAAGAAGAAATGGGGCAGGAGGCAGGTGTTTATATCAGTCCGGCAAAGCAACAACTTATAGGGGTAAAAAAGGAAAAGGTAGAGAAGAGGCATTTGACTTATGAGATTCGCACCGTAGGCAGGGTTGCCTACGACCCGGAGTTATATGTAGCCCAACAGGAATACATTCAGGCATTGAAGGCAAGGAATTCTACAGGGGATTCTTCTATACCACTCATCAGGGAACAGATGCAGGCATTTCTTGAAGCGGCAGAGCAGAAACTTCTACTATTAGGAATGGGTAAAGACCAGATATTAGATTTGGCAAAACAAGGGAAACCCCAGCAGAATCTCTATTTGCCTGTCAATGAAGGGACGGTCTGGGTTTATATAACTGTGTATGAATATGAGATGGGTATGATAAGAGACGGATTATCAGTTGATATAGATGCGCTTGCCTTTCCTGGACAAATGTTTAAAGGTAAGATTATCGCTGTAACGCCTGTATTGGACCCGATGACGAGGTCTGTTCAGGTAAGGGCAGAGGTTGAGAACCCGGAAAACAAATTTAAACCTGAGATGTTTGTAAATGCAAAAATCCATGTTGACCTCGGTGAGAAATTAGCAGTCCCGGAATCGGCTGTTTTAGACACTGGGTTAAGAAAAATCGTCTATCTGGCAAAGGAAGGAGATATACTGGAATCCAGAGAAATTACCACGGGTCAGAAGACAGAAAATTATTATGAAGTTCTGAATGGGCTAAATGAAGGCGATACCGTAATAACGAGCGGGAATTTCCTCATTGATTCTGAGAGTAAATTGAAGGCGGTCCTAAAAAATGATTGAAAAAATCATAGAGTTTTCTGCAAAAAATAAATACATCGTAATTATTTTTACCTGTGCAAGTCTGGTAGCCGCGACTTACTGCATTAAGAACATACCTTTGGATGCTATCCCTGACTTGTCTGATACACAGGTAATTATCTATTCCCGCTGGGACAGAAGCCCTGACATTATTGAAGACCAGGTAACATACCCAATCGTGACTGCGATGCTCGGAGCACCAAAAGTGAAGGCAATCCGCGGTTTTTCAGACTTTGGATTCTCTTACGTATATGTTATTTTCAAAGACGGGACAGATATATACTGGGCACGCAGCCGCACCATAGAATATCTTAGCAAAATCATACCCAGACTGCCGGAAGGCGTGCGGACCGAGATGGGACCTGATGCTACAGGCGTAGGATGGGTCTTTCAATATGCGCTCGTTGACAAGACAGGCAACAATGACCTTGCCGAATTACGCACTTTCCAGGACTGGTATCTTCGTTACTGGCTCCAGAGCGTCCCCGGAGTCGCAGAGGTTGCGTCAATAGGCGGGTTCCAGAAACAGTATCAGGTGAATGTCAACCCGAATGCATTACTGGCGTATAAGATTCCCCTGATGAAAGTCATAGAGGCAATACGGGATGGAAACAACGAGGTGGGCGGAAGGCTCGTTGAATTCTCCGGGACAGAATATATGGTGAGGGGCAGAGGATATGTGAAGTCTGTTGAGGACATTGAAAATATCGTGGTGGGCAACGATATGTCCGGCACGCCAGTCCTGGTGAAAAATGTCGCCTCTGTAGTCCTGGGTCCTGAAATCCGCCGCGGAGTCTCAGATTTAAATGGTGAAGGCAACACTGTGGGCGGAATAGTGGTGATGAGATACGGTGAAAATGCACTCAACGTAATTAATAAAGTAAAGGCAAAGATAGAAGAAATCAAGCCCTCTCTGCCCAAAGGGGTAGAGATTGTTACTACGTATGACCGCTCAGAATTAATCAACCGTTCTATTGAGACATTGAAACATCAACTCAAGGAAGAAATGATTATAGTAAGTCTTGTCATCCTCCTTTTTTTATGGCACTTCCCGTCAGCGATCATTCCTATCGTAACAATACCCATATCAGTATTCCTGACATTCATACCGATGTTCGGGATGAAACTGACTTCAAACATCATGTCTATATCAGGCATAGCAATTTCCATAGGTGTGCTTGTTGATGGTGCAATTGTAGAGGTGGAGAATGCATACAAAAAGTTACAGTTGTGGCAGGAAGGCGGCAGAGTCGGCGACTACCATGTGGTGAGGCTGAACGCATTAAAAGAGGTCGGACCCTCGGTATTCTTCTCGCTTTTAGTCATCGCTGTTGCATTCTTACCTGTCTTTACGTTAGTTGACCAGGAAGGAAGGTTATTCAAGCCGCTCGCCTTCAGCAAGAATTTGGCAATGGCAATTGCCGCACTATTAGCCATCACGCTTGACCCGGCCATGCGCATGTTGTTTACGAGAATGGACTATAAGCATTTCAAGCCGAGATGGCTGTCAAATATATTTAATACCATCACGGTCGGCAAATACTATCCCGAAGAAAAACATCCCGTAAGCAGGGTCCTGTTCTGGCTTTATGAACCTGCCTGCAGATTCGTGCTGAAATATCGCAAACTCACATTGATTCTTGCTGGTATATTGATGCTTTCTGCCATACCAGTCTATCTTAAATTGGGGTCAGAATTTATGCCGCCGTTAAATGAAGGCACTATCCTGTATATGCCCACGACACTGCCCGGTCTTTCTGTTACAGAGGCAGAGAAATTGTTGCAGACGCAGGACAAGATTTTAAGGTCTTTACCTGAAGTAGAGAGTGTCTTTGGCAAGGCAGGAAGAGCAGAGACATCCACAGACCCTGCGCCGTTCTCCATGATGGAGACGACTGTCGTGTTAAAACCGGAAAGTGAATGGCGGAAGGTGAAACGCTGGTATTCGTGGATGCCTGAAATATTCCAGAAACCCTTCAGTCCAATCTGGCCGGACAGGATTACGTGGGAAGATATAATAAACGAGTTGGACAAAAAAATGCAAATTCCCGGAGTTACAAATGCATGGACCATGCCTATTAAGGCACGGATAGACATGTTATCTACAGGCGTGCGCACGCCTGTAGGAATAAAAATCTATGGCGCTGATTTAAAAGAGATAGAAAAAATCGGCACGCAGCTGGAAAAAATAATGAAAGATATAAAGGGCACACGCAGTATCTATGCCGAACGCGTTACAGGCGGTTATTTTGTTGATTTTGACATCCGGCGTGAACAGATTGCCAGATACGGTCTCTCCATAAAGGAAGTTGAGATGGTAATAATGTCTGCCATAGGCGGCGAACCGATTACTACCACCGTGGAGGGCAGGGAACGATATACTGTAAACGTACGATATGCACGGGAATTACGCGATGATTTGGACAAGATGCGCAGAGTACTCGTGCCTACAATGTCCGGTGCGCAAATACCTCTTGAGCAGTTGGCAGACATACATTTATCTTTAGGACCTGCCATGCTCAGGGACGAAAACGGAATGCTTGCAGGTTATGTGTTTGTTGATATCACCGGGCGCGACGTGGGCAGTTACGTTACAGAGGCAAAGAAGATTGTCCGGAAAAATCTTCAAGTGCCTACAGGGTATTCTCTTACATGGAGCGGACAGTATGAGAATATGTTAAGGGTCCGGGAACGATTAAAAATTGTAATACCCGTTACCATATTCATCATATTCGTCCTGCTGTATATGAATACAAAGTCACCGGTAAAGGCGGGTATCGTGATGCTTGCCGTGCCATTTTCACTGGTCGGCGCTCTCTGGTTCCTGTATATTCTAAAATACAACATCTCTATTGCTGTCTGGGTCGGCATGATAGCCCTGATGGGATTAGACGCCGAGACCGGTGTTTTTATGCTCCTATTTTTAGACATGGCATATTACGAGGCTATTAAAAAAGGCCGTATGAAAACCTACGAGGATTTAAAAGAGGCAATTATCCACGGCGCGGTGAAACGCATAAGACCCAAGATGATGACAGTGATGGCAATATTCATGGGTTTAATTCCTATTATGTGGTCTATGGGAACCGGCTCTGACATGATGAAACGAATTGCTGCCCCTATGTTAGGCGGCGTATTCACAAGTTTTATCATGGAATTGCTGGTATATCCCCCTATATATTCTATCTGGAAATGGCGGTATGAGATGAAACACGGTACAGTGGATGTAAGTAAACTCCCGATTCCTGGAATCCATGGACATTAGTAAATGAGGGGACTGTCCCGGATTTACGGGCGGATCCGTAGAATAGAGACTGTCCCCGTGTTAGGTGCAAGTGTAAAAAGGAGGGGTAAGATGAAAGTGTTAGCAGGTTTGTTTTTGGCAGTTGTGTTAGTAAGTGGTGCAGCATGGGCAGAAGAGGAAGCGGCAATAACTCCGGCTGAGGGGCTGGAGCATATACTGGAACATTACCTTCCCATCGGAAAAAGCCTCGCAGGAGACAACCTTAAGGATGTCTCGGAAAATGCCGAGCATATAGCAGAAATGGCAGATGAATTAGGCAAGGTCAAGTGCGGGACAACCGAAGAAGAGAAGAAGAAGTGCCAGGAGATGTTAAGTACCATCAAATCCAGTGCAGAGAAGATGAAGGTAGAAAAGATAGAAGATGTTAGGACTGCATTCGGAGAACTCAGCAACGCACTGATTGAGTGTCTAACCAAATGTTCTGTGTCCCTTGAGGAGGAACATTACATCTTCTACTGCAGTATGGTCAAGAAACACTGGATTCAGGATAATAAAGAGGTGGCGAATCCATATTACGGTTCAAAGATGCTAAAATGCGGCGAATTGAAAAAGACCATAGGCGGGAAATCCGAAGATGAGCATAAGGAAGGCGAGAAAGGGCATCAACATTCCGAAAAAAGTAATTGCCCGTTTATAAAAGACGAAGCAAGTAAGGAACACACCAAAGGCTGCTGCACGATGTAAGTTTAAAAGTAATCCCGTCAAGAATATGGTTAGTTACCTCCCCCTAACGAAGTTTTCCTGTTGCTTATGCAGGTAATCTGTGGTATAATCATTGCATGTTACGAAAGACATTGTTTCTTTTCGCAGTGTCCATTATTTTTATAACTACTGAAATAGAATCATATCCTAAAGAGTATGAAGGTAAAGAGGCGGGTTCTGTAAATAATAATGCAGCTGATAAGGAAAAGAAAGAGGAATTGAATATACGAGGGACTTATCATTCCAAGTCATGGGATGAATTTCTTAATGAATCTGCTCAAATCTCTGAAGAAGAGAAACGTTATCCTGCGAAACTTACAATCACCCCAAAAACTATGCGAGAGGCTGTCAAAGAATATTACCTGCCCGGAGTTGCAGAGGGAGTAAATATAGTTATAGACTATTATGAAAAGGTTGAAACATGGGATGATAAACCTCTACACAAATATAATCTTGACCTTGCCCCTAAAGCTGATGACAAGGCTGTAAAACTGATATGGAAAAAAGAGTTTTGAGAGGAGAGAAAATAGGGTGAGATGGGCGCTGGTATTGTTAGTGTGGGCTGGGATAGGTATAGTTAGTATTAGCCCTTATGCCCAGGAGGTCCCGAAACCTAAGAATGTAAGAGGGGTATTTGTGAGTGCATGGATAGCAGGGTCAGATGATTTATTCAACAGGATTGTCAGCCTTGTAAAGAGGACTGAACTTAACAGCGTGGTAATAGATTGCAAGGATGAGACCGGTTATGTTAGTTGGGCATCTTCAGTAGGACTTGCCCGTACCAGCGGTGCTTCCCGTAACCCGAGAATCAAGGATATACATAAAGTTCTGGAAATATGTAAGGAAAATAAGATATACCCTATAACCAGGATAGTCGCATTCAATGACCCTGTCCTGTCTAAATATCGTCCTGACATAGCGGTCCAGAACCGTTCAAAAGATGTATGGATTGGTAAGAGAGGGCACTCTTTTTTAGACCCTTACAGCAAAGAGGTATGGAGATATAATGTAGATCTGGCAAAGGAGGCAGCCAAATTAGGATTTAAAGAGATTCAATTTGACTATCTGAGGTTCCCTTCTGATGGAAATGTAAAGGAGTGCGTGTATCCGCATAAAGACAAGAGGTCACAGGTTGAGGTGATTACCGGATTTCTGGCATTTGCCAGGAAAGAACTTGCCCCTTATAAGGTTGTCCTTTCAGTAGATATATTCGGACAGACCGGGCTTGCAAAGGATGACATGGGTATAGGTCAGGTGATAGAGGAGATTGCTAAGAATGTAGATTATATATGTCCTATGGTATATCCGTCTCACTATAGGAAAGGTGTATACGGGGCGCGAGATCCGGATAAAGAACCTTACACAATTGTCTCTGCGAGTTTGAGGGACATGAAGGAGCGGATAAAAGGCGGCAGCACTAAGATAAGGCCATGGCTGCAGGATTTTACCTTGAAACATTCTTATGGTGAAAAAGAGGTCCTTGCCCAGATAAAGGCATGTTATGACCAGGGTATAAATGAATGGCTTTTGTGGGACCCTAAGTGTAGATTTACTGAAGATGCGTTAAAAAAAGAATGACTTATGAAAAAATTGATGGGTTCTATAATAAAGGCATGTATAAGCCTTATATTTATCCTTGCCTTGCTTTGGCTCATGAGGAATGAGATTGATGATGCACTCAGGGCGATAAAATCTACAAATTTACTCATCTTTGCTACTGGTTTTTTACTATATATTAGCAGCACATTAATATTGGCAATCAGATTGAGAGGCATATTAAATGTTCAATCAATCCGGATATCCTTACCTGAAGCGTTGTTATTTACATTTATAGGTTATTTCTTTAATAATTTCCTGCCATCTGCTGTTGGTGGAGATGCTGTGAAGGCATACTACATATCAAAGAAGACGAACAAGACATTAGAATCTGTAACATCTGTCCTTCTTGACAGGTTGATAGGTATGTTTTCGTTGGTGATTATGGCAGGGGTAGCGATTATATTTTTAAGCCATGTTATAGATAATAAAAATGTTACAATAGGGATATATGCGGCGATATCACTATCAGTCTTATTCTTTATCCTCCTTTTTAACAAGAACCTTGCAAAGAAATTTAATTTTATCCTGACCCCGTTTAAAATGTTAAAGTTAGATTCCAAGGTTAAGAAGTTATACGATGCTATGCATGGCTATATGAACCACAGGGGAGGGATGCTCCAGTCATTCTACCTTTCAATCATTGCACAGGTGATGACTATCAGTATAATATACCTGTTAGGGTTGAGCATATCTGTAAATATGTCCTTCTTAATGCTTTTTTTAATAATGCCGATAATATTCACTGTAAGCATACTTCCTTCTTTAAATGGACTCGGGGTGAGAGAGGCAGGTTTTGTATACTTTTTGAAGGGTATGGCAGGGGCTGACAAGGCACTTGCCATATCTTTGCTATGGCTTGCAACTACTCTCCTGGGAAGTTTTATAGGCGGGCTCGGCTATGCATTGAGAGGGCAATTAAAAATAGAAGGGCAAAACATAAATTGGTGAAAGGGTGACGAATTTATTTGAGTATACAGGGGTAATACACGTCCATACCACTGTCTCTGATGGAAGCGGCGGAATCAGAGATGTTGTGAGGGCGGCAAGGGATTCAAAAGTGGATTTTGTCATTATTACAGACCACGACACATTAGAGCATAAAGAGAGAGGCAATGAAGGCTGGCATGACAATGTCTTAGTATTGGTTGGTGAGGAGATATCCCCCAAGAAGAACCACTATATGGCATTCGGCATAGACAAAGAAATTCATGCTAATGGTAAGTGCCCTGATGATTATATACGGGAGGTGGAAGTCCAGGGCGGGATAGGTTTTATTGTCCATCCTTACAGTAAACGGAAACTCTCTATCCCCTTATTTCCTGCAAGACCGTGGACAGATTGGAGGAGTAATAGATGGACGGGGATTGAACTATGGTCTTATATGTTTGACTGGGTTGAACCTGTCTCATTAGCGAACATCATATATTATTATTTTAATCCTGAAAAGGCTATCACAGGTCCAAGCCATGCGATGATTAGACTGTGGGATAAGTTTACTGCTGAAAGACAGGTGGTAGCGATAGGCGGGATAGATGCCCATGCGAGGAACGTGATGCCGTTTGGCATATTACAATTGTTTTCTTATAAGAGGCTTTTTAAGACGGTTAGGACCCATATATTGACCCGGAGATTCACAGGGGAACTGAATAAGGACAAAGACGGTATATATGATGCTTTGAGAATAGGACACTGCTATATAGGTTATGACCTCCTGGGTAATTCCACCGGATTTAGATTTGAGGCTAAATGTAACGGCGATGAATTTATCATGGGTGATAAGCTAAAACTGGCAGGTGAAGCTGAACTATCTTTAATATCACCTAAGGACGCCACATTAAAAATCATCAGGGATGGGGGAATTATCAGGGAAGGGACCGGGGATAGTCTCAAGATGGCTATAAAGAAAAAGGGGGTTTACAGGGGAGAGGCATACCTTGACAATAAACCATGGGTATTTACCAATCCTATCTATGTGGTGGAGAGTGAAAGGGATAGTTCATTATGGATAAACAGTAGAAATGAAAACTGAAAGTAAAACAAAAACACTTTTGGGTATATTGACATTTATTATATACCTTTATAGTGAATCTTGCATTGAACCAGCATTATTAAACGGCTCAAATGAGGCATGGGGCGGGGAAAACCCATTACAATTACTTGTAGCAGGTTTAAAAGATAGTTTAGCAACTGTAAGTG
>CAYVEO010000047.1:8347-20658 GCA_964449965.1 uncultured Planctomycetia bacterium | reverse complement strand
AAGGCAAAGATGAGGAGACGAAGGGATTACTGAGTGAAGAGGAGACATTGAAGAAGAGTCTTGCCCAGATAGATAAAGATACAAAGGAGATTGGCAATCGTCAGAATGAGATATTGCGAGAAGAGGAGAGGCTGAAGGGTGAAGAGGGTAAGATAACATCTAAGGAAACAGAGATAGAAGAGGCAGAGACAGGCAGAGCGAGTGCACGGGTAGAGATAGCAAGCAGGATAGAATCCTTAAAGGCAGAGTTAGCAAAGCGGGGAGATGAGATAAACAAGAATAGAGCAGAGATAGAGACAAAGCAAACAGGATTAAAGGCACGAAGTGATGAACTCGCTAATAAGACAAAAGAGATAGATGATAAGTTAAAGAGTTTAAAAGGCAAAGATGAGGAGACGAAGGGATTACTGAGTGAAGAGGAGACATTGAAGAAGAGTCTTGCCCAGATAGATAAAGATACAAAGGAGATTGGCAATCGTCAGAATGAGATATTGCGAGAAGAGGAGAGGCTGAAGGGTGAAGAGGGAAAGATAACAGCGAAGGAAACAGAGATAAAAGAAGCAGAGACAGGCAGAACGAGTGCACGGGTAGAGATAGCAAGCAGGATAGAATCCTTAAAGGCAGATTTAGCAAAACGGGAAGAGGGGATAAACAAGAATAGAGCAGAGATAGAGACAAAACAGACAGCATTAAAGGCACGAAGTGATGAACTTGCCAATAAGACAAAAGAGGTAGATGAGAAGTTAAAGGGTTTAAAGGGCAAGGATGAAGAGGCGAAAGGGTTGTTGAGTGAAGAGGAGACGTTGAAGAAGAGTCTTGCCCAGATAGATAAAGAGGCAAAGGAGTTAGATAGTAAACAGGCAGGTATATTGCGGGAAGAAGAGAAACTGAAAGAGGAAGAAGGCAACCTTGCTAAAACCCAAAATGAGATTGATAAGAGTATCCAGGAAAAGAACAAGGCAAAAGATGAATTAGAAACAAAGGTAAAGGCATTAACGAAAGAGGAAAATGATAAGTTAAAAGAGATAGACACAAAACGCTCAGAAACAGAAAGGCGGAAAGCAGAATTAAATTCCAAGAAAGAGACAATAACAACCTTACAGAAAAAGTCTGAAGAAAAAGGGAAGGAATTAAAAGAGATAGAAGGAACAATAAAGAAATTAGAGGAACAAGAAAAAGATGTCCAAAAGCGAGAGACTACATTTGCTAAAGAAATGGAAATGCTGAAAGAGGAAGAAGCCAATTTAGCCAAGGAAGAAGAGAATACCAATTTGAAGGCTCAATCTGAGCGGGAAAAAGTGGATGAGCTGACCGGGAATATAAGGGATAAGAAGGCAGAGATAGAAACCCTGAAGTCAGAAATATCCCGGTTAAATGAGGAACTGGTTAAAGGGAAAGAAAATTTAGCACAAGGCAAAAAAGCCATTGGAGATAGAAAGGCTAAATTAAACAAAATCAAGAAAGACAGAGAATCTATAGCAAAAGATATTGCTCGCTTGAGCAAGGAAATAGAGTCCATTAGTAAAGAAGAAGAGTCGCTAAAAAGTAATAGCAGCGAACTAGATAAGAAACGAAACGAGATGAAGGAAGCAGAGGAAACATTACGCAAAGAGGATGAAGCGGTTACAAAAGAATTAGAGGAATTGAAGAAGGGTCAATAGGAGAAAATCTGAATACGCATGCCTAATATGGTATTAGTTGGCGCCCAATGGGGAGATGAAGGCAAGGGTAAGATAATAGATATCCTCAGCAAAAATGCAGACTACGTGGTAAGGTACCAGGGGGGGAATAATGCCGGCCATACTGTAGTTGTAGGGGAAAAAGAATTCATTTTACATTTAATCCCTTCCGGTATACTGCACAAGGGTAAGGTCTGTGTCATAGGGAATGGCGTAGTAGTAGACCCTGATGCACTGTGGAATGAAATTAAAGACTTGAGGGGAAAAGGTATTACTGTAAACGAGAATAACCTCAAGGTAAGTGATGAGGTTCATATAATATTTCCATATCATAAGGCAATGGAGAGATTAAAGGAAAACAAGCGTGGTGCATCAAAGATAGGCTCAACAGGCAGAGGCATAGGTCCTTGCTATACAGACAAGGCGGATAGGAGTGGTATAAGGCTGGCAGACCTATTTGAGAAGGATATACTTTATCAGAAGTTAAAATCTAATCTGAGAGAGAAGAATGAGATATTTAAAAAAATATACGGTTTTAAAGGATTTTCTTTTAAAGAAATCTATAACCAGTATCTGAATTATGGTAAAAGATTTAAGAGATACGCCTGCAACTGCTCTATTGTCCTTAATGATTGCATTGCAAAAGACAAGAATATACTATTTGAAGGGGCACAGGGCACCTTGCTGGATGTGGACCATGGGACATATCCCTTTGTTACCTCATCCTCTGCTACTGCAGGCGGCGCATGCACAGGGACAGGCGTAAGCCCTAACAAGATAAATAGCGTAATAGGCGTAGCGAAGGCATACACAACCAGGGTAGGAGAAGGTCCATTCCCGACAGAGTTCCCACCTCGCCTTATGGAACAAATCCGTAATAAAGGTAAAGAGTTTGGTGCGACTACCGGAAGACCCAGAAGGTGCGGATGGTTTGATGCCGTAATTGTGAAGCATTCTATAAGGGTAAACGGTCTTGACAGCATAGCAGTGACTAAAATAGACGTGCTTGATGATAGCCGCACTATAAAAATATGTGTGGCTTATAAGTATAAGGGCAAAACATACGAAGACTTCCCTGCTAATGTTAATGTGCTGAATAAATGCGAACCTGTCTATGAAGTATATCCCGGATGGCTTAAGAATACCTCTTCAGTGCAGCGTTATGAAGACCTCCCGAGCAATGCACGCAGGTATCTAAAAAGGCTGTCCGCCATCCTGAAAACGAAGATTTCTATAGTCTCAGTAGGTTCAAAACGAACCCAGACATTTCACAATAATGTTTAAAACACTTCAGTACTTTTTTCCCTTGACAAAGGTTAGTTTGTGTGGTAATATCTTTTTAGATTTAGAAAAAGGATAAACCCTTTTAAACCAGCACATGAGAGGCTGGTAAAGGAGATAATAATGTATCGGGATTTAACGGAGAATATAATTATAATAGTCCGCCAGAGTTTACTGGCGGACTATTTTTTTGGAGACTGATATGGTAAAATGGACGAGGAAGGACCTGTTGGGTATAGAGGAATTAAGCAGTGAGGAGATAATCCTTATACTGAAGACTGCTGAGTCGTTCAAAGAGGTATCTACCCGGCAGATAAAAAAAGTCCCCGCCTTACGGGGGCAGACTGTGGTGAACTTTTTCTTTGAGCCGAGCACGAGGACAAGGACGTCTTTTGAACTGGCTGCGAAGAGGCTGAGTGCCGATATATTAAATATTAGCGCCTCTACCTCAAGCGTGGTAAAAGGTGAGACGTTAAAGGATACTGCCCAAAATATAGAGGCTATGAATGTGGATATCATAGTTATGAGACACGCCTCAAGCGGTGCGCCGCATATGCTGGCAAAGATACTGAAACCTTCGGTTATAAATGCAGGGGATGGTTCTCATGAACATCCCACCCAGGCACTGTTAGATATCTTTACCATAAAGGAGAAAAAGGGTAAGATTGAGGGCTTGAAGGTGAGCATCATTGGAGACATAACTCACTCACGAGTAGCAAGGTCTAATATATGGGGTTTGACGAAATTGGGTGCCCAGGTGACTGTATGCGGCCCTTCTACGCTTATACCAAAAGAGATTGAACGCATGGGTGTCCAGGCGACTTATGATATAAGAGAGGCTGTTGAAGATGCGGATGTGCTGATGGCGCTAAGACTCCAACTGGAACGGCAGGAGAAGAACCTCTTTCCATCTATAAGGGAATATGCTATAAATTTCGGATTGGACAGGGAGAAATTGGCACATGCAAAAAAAGACGTATTAATAATGCACCCGGGCCCCATCAACCGCGGGGTAGAATTGACGCCTGAGGTTGCTGATGGCCCTAACTCTGTAATATTGGAGCAAGTGACCAATGGGATTGCGGTCAGGATGGCTGTCCTGTACCTGGTATCTGGTGAGAGAATAGAATATGGTAAATAAATTAATAATTAAAAACGGGCACGTTGTGGACCCATCAAGTAAGATAGATGGGGTTATGGACATACTGATTGAAGAGGGAAAGATTGTCAATGTTGCGAAAGGTATAAAAAAGGAAGACTCACAGGTTCTGGATGCCTCTGGTAAGGCGGTTATTCCTGGTCTTATAGACATGCATACCCACCTGCGTGAACCAGGGAGGGAAGACGAAGAGACTATAAGGACAGGGTCACGCGCTGCAGCAAAGGGCGGGTTTAGTTCTATATGCTGTATGGCAAATACCACACCCTGTGTAGATAATCAGGGAGTGGTAGAATTTATCTATTCTGAGAGTAAGAAAGTTGGACTTGTTAATGTTTATCCTATCGGGGCGGTAACCAAGGG
The DNA here is from genome assembly GCA_964449965.1 of uncultured Planctomycetia bacterium. Taxonomy (GTDB): domain Bacteria; phylum Omnitrophota; class Gorgyraeia; order CAYVEO01; family CAYVEO01; genus CAYVEO01. The sequence continues at coordinate 16,176 of CAYVEO010000047.1, read as the reverse complement.
TTTAGCCGGGAAGGAACTTGCTGAGATAGGTGAATTGAAGCGTTCAGGAATAGTTGCAATATCCGATGATGGTAATCCAATCCTGAATAGTGAGATTATGAGGAGGGCGTTTGAATATTCAAAGATGTTCGGCATACCTGTAATATCCCATTGTGAAGATAAGTCCCTCTCCTCAGATGGCGTTATGAATGAGGGTTATGTCTCTATCCTTTTAGGTTTGCGCGGTATGCCACCCGTTGCAGAGAGCGTAATGGTGGCACGGGACGTCCAATTGTCTGAGGCTGCAGGTGCATCTCTCCACATTGCCCATGTGACTTGTGCCCATTCTATAAATATTATAAGAGAGGCTAAGAAAAGAGGGGTTAAGGTTAGTTGTGAGGTTACCCCGCACCACTTCACTTTAACTGAAGAGGCCGTTCAGGGATTTAATACCAATGCCAAGATGAACCCGCCACTCAGGGCAAAGGATGATATAGATGCTATTAAAGAGGGTTTGAGAGATGGCACTATTGACGTTATAGCCAGTGACCATGCCCCGCATACTGAGAATGAGAAGGACGTGGAATTTGACTCTGCCCCGTTTGGTGTAATAGGACTTGAGACATCGTTGAGCCTCACGATAATGGAACTCCTTAACAAAGGTATCCTGACATTAAGCCAGTTGGTTGAAAAGATGTCAGCCAATCCCGCGAGAATTCTGGGACTCAAGAAAGGTTCTCTTGGTGTGGGGATGGATGCGGATATTACAGTGGTTGACATTGAGCACAAGTGGGTTGTTGACAAGTCTAAACTTGAATCCAAGTCTAAGAATTCACCATTCATCGGCTGGGAATTAAAAGGCATGGCTACAGAGGTAATCGTAGGTGGAAAGATAATCATAAAAGATGGGAAGATAATTTAATATGAAAGCGATATTGGCATTAGAGGATGGCAAGACGTTTAAAGGAAATGGGTTCAGTGCAGGCGGCGAGGCTTACGGTGAGGTGGTATTTAATACCAGCATGATGGGTTATCAGGAGATATTAACTGACCCGTCTTATAAGGGGCAGATAGTCACCATGACATACCCTTTGATAGGAAATTATGGCGTGAATGAAAAAGATTTTGAATCCCGCAAGCCCTATGCAGAGGGATTTGTTGTAAAAGAATCAAGCACACTGCATAATAACTGGAGGGCTCAAGGAGGGTTGGGGGAATTTTTAAAGAAATACAATATCATCGGCATTGAGGGCATAGATACGCGTGCCCTGACAAAGCATCTGCGCACATACGGGGCAAAGAAAGGCGTGATATCCACAGTTGACTTAGATGAAAAGAGATTGGTAGAGAAGGCTAAAGCCTCACCCGGGCTTGTGGGAAGGGATTTAATAAAAGAGGTAATGTGTCCAGAGCCTTATGATTGGAACGAAGGAGAATTCACCTTTGCTCAGGGACAGGGTGAGGTTAAACAAAATTATAAGGTCGTTGTCCTGGACTGCGGTGTAAAACATAATATCTTAAGGAAATTGGTTTCGCGCGGATGCCGGGTAAAGGTCGTTCCTGCTACTGCGAGTGCCAAAGATATACTTGCGATGGAACCTGATGGGATTGTCATATCCAATGGACCCGGAGACCCTGAGGCGATTCCTTATGTAATTGAGAATGTGAGAAAACTCATAGGCAAACTGCCGATATTTGGAATCTGCCTTGGACATCAGGTTTTAGGATTGGCGTTTCATGGCAAGACATACAAACTAAAATTTGGTCATCGGGGCGGTAATCAACCCGTGTTGAATCTGGAAAATAAAAAGGTAGAGATTACGGCACAGAATCACGGCTTCGCCGTTGATATGGACTCTATACCGGATAAGGACGTTATCCTCACCCACATCAATCTCAATGATAAAACTGCTGAGGGATTGAGGCATAGGAAGTTACCTGTCTTCTCTATACAATATCACCCCGAGGCATCTCCCGGTCCACATGATGCAGGGTATTTGTTTGATAGGTTTATTGAGATGTTAGGTTAAATTACTATATGGAATTTGTTGCAGATTTTCACATACATTCTAAATACAGCAGGGCTACAAGCAGCGAGATGAATGTTGAGGCTTTAAGTTCATGGGCAAAGACCAAAGGAATAAAACTTTTGGGGACAGGTGATTGGACGCATCCTCTCTGGCTTGCCGAACTAAAAGAGAAATTAACCCCTGCAGGAAAAGGATTGTTTGAATACAATGGCACATTCTTTATATTGACTGTTGAGGTATATAACCTATTCTATAGAAATGGCAAGGCAAAGAGTATCCACAACATTATATTTGCCCCGGATTTTAAAACAGCAGATGAAATCAATAAAGCATTGAAAAGTGCAGGGGATTTAAGAATAGACGGCAGACCTATATTAAAGATGGACCCGTCAAGTTTAGTAAAAACAATCCTGGGTATAAACAGCAGATGCCTCATCGTCCCCGCACATGTCTGGACCCCACACTTTTCCCTCTTCGGGTCAAATTCCGGATTTGATAGTATAGAAGAATGTTTTGAAGACCAGACCCGGAATATCCATTGCCTTGAGACAGGTCTCTCTTCTGACCCTGCCATGAACTGGCGGTGGAGTGCCCTGGACAGGTTTTCCCTGATATCAAATTCAGATTCTCATTCACCCCGCAAAATCGGGCGCGAGGCAAATGTATTTAACGCAGAATTGGACTATGACGAAATTATAACGGCACTTAAGGAAAAGGACAGTAAAAAATTCCTCTATACAGTTGAGTTCTTTCCTGAAGAAGGTAAATACCATTATGACGGCCACAGGCTGTGCAAGGTGAGACTTTCACCTTCTGAAACCCGGAAGAATAAAGGGTTGTGCCCCGGCTGCGGGAAAAAAGTGACCGTCGGCGTGATGAACAGAGTGGAAAAACTCTGCGACAGAAAAGAGGGTTTCAATCCTGAATCTGCTATCCCGTTTAAGAATGCAATTCCATTGGAAGAAATCATCGCAGATGCATTTGGTGTTGGGGTAGCAACTATGAGTGTAGAACGTGAATATAAGGCTATCATTCAGAGATTAGGAAATGAGTTTGATATACTCTTTAAAGTGGATGAGAAGGAACTCTTAGAATCTGCAAATCCCAAGGTGGCAGAAGGCATATTGAAGGTGAGGAAAGGCGACGTCCAAGTCCTTCCAGGATATGACGGGGAATACGGCAAGGTGCACATCTTTGAGCATGAAGAAAAGAAGGAAAAACAATTAACATTCTTTTAGGGAGATAGGAACCTCCAATATACCTATTTTTGCAAGTCATCTAATTCCTAATAATATTATCGTTTTCCTCTAAGCATGATCCGGATTGGATTAGAAGAACCTGCAAAAGGATAACTATCACTTGTCCATTCCACGCGAAAAGTAACATCCTGCTCCAAGAAATTGGCAGTAAATTCTGCTACCTCACTGCGTAAAAATTTAACCATAGTTCCATTAGACCACTCAGCCAATATTGGTGCTTCAAGAAGGATACCATTTATCGCGGTAATTCGTGCTGAACCTTCATCAACATCTAAGAGTCCCAGTATACCTGTTATCCATAAACCTTTGGAAGAAAGTTCAAGTGTATTAGGATGAATAGCAACTGATGCCTCTCTCACTATAGGAGGATTCAGAACGGACTCACATAGAGCAGGAGACAATTCTGCCATGTAAACATTGAAGTCTCCGCCTTCATACCTCTGCCATACAATGCGGTTGCCATAAATCTCGGGTGCTTCATCGCTAAGTGGACTTGACGTTATCTGGGTTTCGGTTTCACTGGAAAGGTCCCGCATATAAATATCCCAGTTTCCATTACGAAAATCCTCCCATATAATTTTGTCGCCATATATACCGGCACTTTGCTGAAGAGCAGAATCAAATGTTATTTGTCTTTCTTTTCCTGTAGCAATGTCGTATAAGTATATATCACTATTACCATTCCTTTCATCAGTCCATACAATTTTGTCACCATAAATCTCAGGATGGGTTTGGTTAGTTCTATCATTGGTGATCTGTGTTTCTATCTTAGTTGAAAGGTCATAAAGGAAAATGTCCCAGTTACCGTTTCTATAGTCTTGCCAGACAATCTTATCACCATGAATTAGAGGGTATTCCTTATAACTGGGAGGAAGTGGAAGGAAAATCTCAGAACCTGAAGCAATATCAAAAACAGCAAGGTCCCATTGCCTTATGCGACTGTCCTGCCATACAACTCTGCCCCCATCTATATCTGGATTGATTTTTGCGTTCCCAACGTGTGTAGTGAGGGGTTTTGAAATTTTATTTACAATATCATATATATAAATGTCCCAACCGCCAGGCCCAAGTTTATCGTTCTGGTAAGCAACAATATTTCCATGAATCCTTGGTTCGTCTTGATTCCTATCTCCAATTATCAATGGAACCTCTACTCTTTCTGAAAGGTCAAAGAGATAAACATCCCATGCCCCGCTTCTGAAATCCTTCCAGATAATTCTGTCCTCATATATGTGGGGATGCTGCTGCCATGCTTCTTGTGTAACAATAGGTGTAATCTCAACATTCCATCTTGAATCAGCATACGCCACGTTGATGTATAGTACTGTTAAAGCAGATAGACAACATAACACCAATCTTTTTACTCGCTCCATCATATCACCACCCCCTCGTAAATTTTCAAAAATCCTTTTCAACGATATAATAACTTTAAAACCCTTTCTCTGCTCCTACCCGCTCGGACGGCGGACGTTTTTTATAACGCCTCCCGTCTATTTAAGGTTTGTTTTTATTAAAATCCCCATCTTTTTTTATTTACTTCCTCCATTGCCTGTATTACTTTTCTCTCTTCTTCTTTATCTATTTTGATGCACTCTTCTGAAATTTCATTATATTCTCTTGTAATCTGAGATATTTGTTCTATTTCCTGAATTCCGTTTTCTGATTGAGGTAGAAATAACTTCAATTTACTCAATGATTTAATATATTCAGGCTTTAAGTTATCTATTTTATTACTAAAACTTAAAAGTGAACCTGTAGGGTGTAAAGATAAATCATAAATTTGGGAATAAACCAGATATAAATCCAAAATTGCGTCATAAGCCTCTTTATATTTGATGGGATATGTTTTTAGGGAACTAACTTTACTTTCAATATCTGAATGTGTTTTTTAAAATTTTTCTATTATACCCCTTTCTCTCAAAGTATTTAATACTTGAAAAATTGCCCCATCAAAATAACCATAGTAATAACAGTCTGTATATTTTATAGCCCTATTCCAAGTCTTAGATATTAAATCTATTACAGATGAAGAAGATTGAGAATTAAATAATATATTGTAATATGCTTCCAAAAATCGTTTTTCATAATCTTTTATATTACTCATTTCAGCGTCAACTTTAGTCTTTTTAATATCTTCTTTCATTTTAACTAATTCGGTGTCTTTTGCACTTAACTTAGCCACCAAATCGTCTTTCTCTTTTTGGAAGGTTGCTTCCTTCTCCTTTATTTTATCCAATTTAATAGACTGGTTTTTTCTTGTAAAATAAACCTCAAAAGCCTTATTGCTAACAAAACCAGTGCCTATAAGTAATATGCATAATCCTATAAACGATAACACCTTTGATTTTGTTATCACATCAATCCTCCCTTTTATTGCCTAAAAGATAATGAGATAAGGAAAAATATTATTAAAAGTGATATTAAAAACAAAAGACAACCACACACCCTGACAAGAATTGACCTGCCAGTAATACTGCTAACCAATCACTTGGACTTTTGGGATTATTGCTTTCTGTTATTTTTTTATCCATCTCACTCTTCTTTGCTATTTCCATTAAGTCGGATTCTATACTTGCTTTGTATCCGCACCCACAGACCATTTTAGACATATTATTATCAATACCACATACGGGACAGGTCCAGCCCATTTAAATCACCTCTTTTTAACCAATTCTATAACATATTATATCATTTTGTCAAGGAAAAAGGAATTTAAGGTTTTGGAATTCGGTTTGATTAAAACCATTGACTTTTAGGGAAAGTTGTGGTATATTTTAAATAGGGAGAGGGGGGAAGAAGTATGACATATAATCGTATAGAATCATTTATGAATCCCGAATTATATTTGCCAAGATTACAAAAACCAGTTGAATCTTTGTTTGAAGGTCCCAAGAATTTTTCAACACTTCTAATTCAAGAGATTGAAAGGGTACAACAAGAAGCCGAACGAAAGGGATATCATAAAGCAATAAAAGATGTAGAAAGTGTAGTTGGGAAAGAACTTGAAAAATATATATTTAATGTTAGTTTTATAGTCAGTTTAGTTTATTATTTCACCCAAAACGATATTAAAAAGGATATCAAAATCAAGGATTCCAGAACGCGATTCTGTCCGGATACAGGATGGATTGACATTATATTTATCATAGATGCGAACCTTGCTGATGAAATTCCATTTTCAAATTTACTGAGCAATATAGAACGAGAATTTTTGCAAAAACAAAACATTGTTCTGGAGATGTTCTATATAAACGAGAGAGATAAGTCAATAGATTATTCAACCTTAAAGAATGATTATCCATTCACAATAAAACCCTTTGAATTTAAACCGTAATGCCTACAGACCAAGCCCATATTGAGCATGCTCAACATAATATAAATTTCTTAGAAAAATTCGTTGAAGGAATTGAAGAACAAAAATTTAACGATTGGGTAATAACAGTAGCTTTTTATGCATGTGTTCACATAGTTGAGGCAATTATTTTCAGAAAAAAGGACCTGACATATAATGGGCAAAACATAAGAATTGAGAATTCTGACGAGTTGCCCGCCGCTGCGTCTAAGGCCAATATTCCCCCGCCTGAAAATTTAACATGGACAACGAAGCTTTATCATAAATTTAGAAATATACTAATTTCAGAGAATTTTCCTGAGATTAGGGAACAATACGACTATTTATACAAACTGAGCAAAGTAGCAAGATACCGTTTTTACAAATATGACGATAAAAATGTGGATTTAACTTTGAAATATGCTCCGGCTCACATTATAGATTGGGCCAATAAAAATTTTGCAACTAATCTGAAGGTAGCCAAAAAAATTCTAAAACCATAAATTTACCCTGTAGGAATATATATATATTTCTTTTTGCAAAGCCATATCAGATAAAACAGCTATTGGACTTAATAGAGCGATATAATCTGGAAATGGAGGATGAGGAATGAAAGACTATCATATCAATGTATTCTACAGTGAAGAAGATGAAGGATATATTGCAGACATACCAGATCTCAAGCATTGTTCATCTTTTGGTAAGACACCGGCAGAAGCATTGCAAGAAGTCTTAAAAGCAAAAGAAACATGGCTTGAGGCAGCACGTGTTCATAAGAAGCCGATACCAGAACCGAGTTATCATCCAGTTATTTATAGAGTTGCATAAAGATTGTATAACTGAACCAATCCCCCCGCCTGATAAAGCGGTTATTATGCTTCGTCCTGTTCAATCTCATCTTCGCACGGTGGATACTGCAACGGCGCTTTTCCGATGCTCTCCAGTATTACCGGCTTTAGGTCCCATTTCTCGGCATTTCGTATCTTTTTAAGCTCAACGTTAAATTGCCAGCCATCGCCGTAATCAAAAAGGAATATCAACTTTTCGCCTATATGCTTGAAGGCTTGAGATATTTTTACCTTTTTAACGCCCTTCGCTACTCCGTTCGTTGGTTCTTCGCCAATATCAACAAATAGCTCAAACGCCTTTTTGCAATTCATTTTGTCTTTTAAGGTATCGTAAAACCCAAAGCAATGATCGAACTGAAACCCGAACGCCTGCGTTATGACC
>CAYVEO010000047.1:0-8337 GCA_964449965.1 uncultured Planctomycetia bacterium | reverse complement strand
GCACCCTTCTAAAACCCGGGCAACCTTATGCCCGCAGGTACCGCAAAATCCCCGCAGGACCACGACCCCGCCATCAAAATCCGCATTGTAATCGCATATAGTCACCGCAGTCCTGCAATCCGGGCACCAAACATTGCTCAGAATCTTGCTTCTGATATCAGCGGGTAGCCCCATCCATATTTTTAGTGCTTTCGTCATTCTTCTCCACTCCACCTATTACCCTATTTATTACCCCATTCTGGAAGTTATTACCCCATTAAACCTTCTTCCATTTTGAGCTCTTACCTTTTCCAAGGCATTTAATCTTTTTTGCCTTCTGCAATTCTCTAAAGATGATTTTTATCATATCCCGGCTGGCGCTTGAACATTCTCGCTCAATATCACTTAAACTGAACTCGCCAACCTGCCGCTCAATTGCCTGCGTTACAATTTGCGTCTTAGCTCCTCTTCCTGGCTTAATATTCTCCACCCGTTCTTCAAATTCCTTATAAGCCGCCAGTACCGTTCCAAGGAAATAATTAAACCACGGAATCACATCATGCTTGGCTTCATGCCATTTTTGCGAGCTTTTGTTAAGTGTTTCATAGTACGTTTCTTTTGATTGCTCAACGATGCGTTCAATGCTGATGTATTTCCCGACCGTAAACCCATGCTGATACAACGCCAGTAAGGTCAAAAGCCGCGAGACTCTGCCGTTACCGTCTCGAAATGGATGAACGCTCAAGAAATCCAACACAAGGCAAGTCACCGCGTAAAGATCAGGATATTTAAGCTGTGAGACGCTATGCTCATAAGACAAACATAATTGCTTCATCATCTCCGGCGTTTTCGCGGCGCTGACCGGTTTAAAGATCACCTCAACACGGCCATCCGGGTGCTTACGAATGATGTCGTTATCCTTCTCTTTCCATTTACCGGCATCCCGCGACTCACCACGGCATAGCCGGTGCAATTCCTTGACCGTTTCCGGAGTAATTCGCAGGCTTTTATATTTGGTATGAATCAGATCGAGTGCCTTGCGGTATCCCACCACTTCTTCCTCTGAACGATCTCGCGGTTTGCTGTGGCCGATAATAAGCGGTTTTAAACGGGCATGATCAACCGTTACCCCCTCAATGCGGTTTGATGACTCGGCGCTCTCGATAAGTGCCGTCTCAAGTAATGTCTTTAATATCTGCGGCGATTGCTTCGCGTAGAGTTCCTGCTTGCCCTTATATTCGGCGATTGAATTCGTAAGCCAGACCGCGCTTAAAGGCAACTCTACATTTTCTCGTTTAAATGAGTTCATTGGCATTCACCTCTTTATTATGCGATACCTTCCATCGCTTTATTGAGGGCACTTGAAAGCATGGCTACACCTTGCTCTGTAAAAGCATAAGGGAGTTTGCGAGTTCCGCCCCAACTTGATGTGCCAAATTGGCATTTCAAGTTTGTAAGTTCTTCTCTTGTAAGCTGAAACATAAAATCATCAGGAAATCTATCAATGTTTCTACGAACTTGACGGGTAAGATGTGCTGTTTCTACTCCATAGAGTTTTGCCAGGTCCCTGCCCAACATAACCTTATGGCCCCTCATCATCAAAATCTTTTGTTCTATTACTTCTTGTGGAATTAAATTAGGCATCGTTTATCTGCCCCTCTGTTTTTGGTGTCCAAATAGTGTCCATATGATTCTGAAAATCTTTACTAACTTTCACAGGTTATTGTATATTGTAAAGCAAGATTAGTCAAGAATAAATATTTAACACACATCCGTCACAAAAATAATATCTTGACAAAATATGAATTTTATGTTATATTATTTTATGGAAATAGGAGGTAATATTATGTTGAGAAAATTAGGTCAAAGTTACCAGATTGCTCTGCCAAAAGAAATTGTGAAAACCCTTCATCTCCATGTTGATGATTATGTTGACATCAGAGTGAAAGATAACAAGGTCATTATTGAACCACAGGTCATAATCCCAAAGGACCAGGCTTACTTCTATACTCAGGAGTGGCATAAAGAAGAGGTTGAGGCACAAAAAGATATTAAAGAAGGCCGTGTCACAAAAACCAGAAGCATTAAGGAACTTTTTAAAGAGATGGACAGTTAATGCATATAGAGGCGACTAAAACCTTTATTAGGCTCTATAAAAAAATGCCTGAAGACCTAAAAGAAAGAGTCAAAAAAGCGCTCGTACTTCTGGAATCCAATCCGTCACACCCTTCCCTGGGGCATAAGAAAATGGCTGGACAGGAAAATATATTTGAGATTAGAGTTTCAGAAAACTACCGTATAACCTACCAAAGAATTCAAGATATCGCATATCTACGTAAAATAGGCACGCACGACCTCCTGCGCAATCCCTGATTCTAATCGCAGAATAAATGATAGGAACTTGGTTTTTTCACTGCCTCTAACACAAGCCATTTTTGGCACCCGCTGACATTCTCCCTTGTCTTATATTTTAAATCTTACCATGAAAAGTAACCACTGTAAAGAAAAATAATCAAAAAAATTCTGGAGATTAAATTTTTACCAATTTTTAGATAGACCCCGGCTGTCCTGGTCTTTAGGAGATTTTTTTAACTCACCTCAATTCATCACCTGTGCCATCTCTAACTGTTCATCCTGGGTGAGGTCATCAAAGAAAGACCCATAGATGACAGGACCCTCAGAAGGAAACTATAAAGGTGGGCTGTGGATATGTTCGGCTAACTCGGATAATAAACCTAAGTGTTTGAGGATGCGTTCTATAAGACTGCGTTCTTGTATGAACGAAATTATGCGCATACGTCCATATGAAAATATGTTTATCACTTCGTATAATTTTCTTGACAAGCGACGAAAATGTGCTATACTTGTAATAAGATGTATACTAATAGATACAGAGAGATAACGTAAATTTATGAAGACAATAGTTATTGATAGTAGCTCATTGATTCTATTAACAAAGTGTGATTTGATAGAGATGCTTACTGAGAAGTATCAAGTTATTATCCCTGATGAAGTATATGGAGAATGTGTTAATGAAGATACTCTTAAACGATTTCCTGATGCGTCTATAATTGAGAATTTAGTAGTACATGGAAAAATAGAAAAACGAAAAGCCTCAGATAAAACAATAGTTTCTCCTGTTTCACTTGCAAGTGGGGAACATAAAGCAATAGCATTAAGTCTCAGTATCAAAGGAAGTATATTATTGACTGATGACGGAAATGCTATTAAAGCATGTAGATATTTTAAAAAAACGTTCATTGTATCCCCAGGGGTTGTTCAGACATTGTATAAAAACAAAATTATAGAATATGCAAAGGCTAAAAGGGCATTGGAGATACTACGCATTTATGGCAGATATTCTCCTGATATTATAGCAGAGGCTATGATAGAAATAGAGAAAATAAGAGAGGAGGGTGGTAAAGATGTTAGTGCCTCTTAATATTCGGGTAGAGAAAAGAGTTCTGGAATCGGTTAAAAGGTACGCTGAAAAAGAACATAGGGACAGAGCTGCGTTCCTAAGAGAAATACTTCAGAAGGGATTTAGTGAGAAGGTTAAAGAGGATATCCTCAAGAAATATGCTGAGGGTAAGATAAGCATAGGAAATCTATCTCACCGTCTCAAGATAAGCATCTGGGACTCGTTTGAACTTCTTAAACAAGAAAACAAAAATTTAAATGTGTCCTTGGAAGATTATCTTAAAGCAGGCGATATTGATTCGTAATCTCGCTCTGTCTCAAAATTTCCTTGACAGGAATAAGGTTGTGTGATAAAATTGTTTTAGGTTTCGGAAGATATAAACCCTTTTAAACCGGCACATGAGAGGCTGGTAAAGGAGAGGATAATGTATCAGCTTAATGAGAAATTTAATAGTCCGTCAGAATTTGTTGGCGGACTATTTTTTATTGTATGGAATTTCAATATTAAGATTCTTCAGTCACTTCGTTCCTTCAGAATGACAACAATGTCATTCTGACCCTGAGTGTAATGAAGGGGAAGAATCTAATTTATAGGAGAAACATATGCCGAAGAGGGAGGATATTAAAAAGATACTGATTATAGGCTCGGGACCTATAATTATTGGCCAGGCGTGTGAATTTGATTACTCTGGGACACAGGCGTGTAAGGCATTAAGGGAAGAAGGGTATAAGGTAATACTTATAAATAGCAATCCTGCCACTATTATGACTGACCCTGAGATGGCTGACAGGACTTATATAGAGCCTATAACTGCTGAAGTCATAGAGAAGATTATTGAAAAGGAGAGGCCGGATGCACTTCTTCCGACACTGGGCGGGCAGACAGGGCTTAATGTGGCTGTTGAAGTGGCTGAAAAGGGGATATTGGATAAGTATCACGTGGAGATGATTGGTGCAAAGATAGAGGCAATCAAGAAGGCTGAAGACAGGGAATTATTTAAAGAGGCTATGGCACGCATAGGACTTGACCTGCCGAGGAGCGGGTTTGCCAGGAATATGGATGAGGCAAACAGGGCCGCTGAACTTCTCGGGTATCCCCTGGTGATAAGGCCAAGTTTCACCCTGGGCGGAACTGGCGGAGGCATTGCCTATAATGTAGATGAATTTCAGGAGATAGCAGCAAAGGGACTTGAACTGAGCATGATAGGTGAAATCCTGGTAGAGGAATCTGTGATAGGCTGGAAGGAGTTTGAACTTGAGGTTATGCGCGACATCAGGGATAACGTTGTTATAATATGCTCTATAGAGAATTTTGACCCTATGGGAATCCATACCGGAGATAGTATTACTGTAGCCCCTGCCCAGACACTTACAGATAAAGAGTATCAGATGATGCGTGATGCCGCGATAAAGGTTATAAGGGAGATAGGGGTTGAGACCGGCGGCAGTAATATCCAGTTTGCTATGAACCCTGATAATGGCAGGATGGTCATTATTGAGATGAATCCGAGGGTATCAAGAAGTTCTGCACTCGCCTCTAAGGCTACAGGGTTTCCAATTGCCAAGATTGCTGCTAAACTGGCAGTCGGTTATACATTAGACGAGATACCCAATGACATTACAAAAGAGACCCCTGCATCATTTGAGCCTACAATAGATTATTGCGTGGTAAAGATTCCGAGGTGGGCATTTGAAAAATTCCCTGGGGCAAACCCGGTGCTTACCACGCAGATGAAATCAGTTGGTGAGACTATGTCTATAGGCAGAACATTTAAAGAGGCGCTCCAGAAGGCATTGAGGTCTCTTGAGATTGGCAGGTTCGGGTTAGGTGCTGATGGGAAGGATAAGAAAGAATTGCTCGGTTCTATTGAGAACATAAGGCAGAAACTCATTATCCCGACTGCTGAAAGGGTCTTTTACTTGAGATTTGCATTACAAGCAGGTATTGACATAGAAGAAATTTATCAACTGACAAAAATAGACAGATGGTTTCTCAGTAATATAAAGGAGATTGTTGACCTTGAAAAGGAGATTACCTCATTCGTAACAAATTCTAAATCCAAGGCCCTTCCTGCGGAATTGTTTCGCAAGGCAAAAGAATACGGATTCAGTGACAGGCAGTTGGCATATCTCACCGGGGTCCATCAGGATGATGTGAGGGCATTGAGGAAGAAGATGGGTATAGAGGTTTCGTATAAACTTGTAGATACCTGTGCCGCAGAATTTGAGGCATGGACGCCTTACTACTATTCCACATACGAGACAGAGGATGAGGTGCGTATAGGGAACAAGAAGAAGGTGATGATATTGGGCGGGGGCCCTAACAGAATAGGCCAGGGGATAGAGTTTGATTACTGCTGTGTTCATGCATCCTTTGCATTAAAGGAATTAGGGTATGAGACGATAATGGTAAATTCCAATCCTGAAACTGTCTCTACGGATTATGATACGTCAGATAAGTTATATTTTGAACCGCTGACCAAGGAAGACGTCCTGAACATAGTGGACAAAGAGAACCCTGATGGCGTCATAGTCCAGTTTGGCGGCCAGACACCTTTGAATCTGGCAATTGCCCTGAAGGCGGCGGGGGTAAAGATTATAGGCACAAGTCCTGAAGCGATTGACAGGGCAGAAGACAGGGAGAAGTTTAAGGATTTGATTGAAAAGTTAGGGTTGAATCAGCCTGAAAATGGTATCACTACAAATTTTGAAGAGGCGCAAGCAGTGGCAAGAAAGATAGGCTATCCTGTATTGGTCAGGCCATCGTATGTTCTGGGCGGCAGGGCGATGGAAATCGTCTATGACGACGAGAGTTTGGCTAATTATATGAAGAGTGCAGTGGATGCCTCACCAGAACATCCCATACTGATAGACAAGTTTTTAGATGATGCGATTGAGGTGGACGTGGATTTGGTATCAGATGGCGAGACGGCAGTTATAGGCGGTATCATGGAGCATATAGAAGAAGCCGGGATACACTCGGGGGATAGCGCCATGTCACTGCCTCCTTATTCCCTGAGTGACGAACTCGTTGAGGAGATAAGGAGATGCACTTATCTAATGGCACGTGAGTTAAACGTAGTCGGGCTAATGAACGTCCAGTATGCAATAAAAAATGACACTGTTTACGTATTAGAGGTGAACCCGCGTGCATCAAGGACAGTCCCATTTGTGAGTAAGGCTATAGGCGTGCCGCTTGCCAAGCTCGCAACCAAGGTTATGGTTGGCAGGAAATTGAAGGAATTGGGTTTTACTGAAGAGGTAAAGGTGAGTCATGTATCAATAAAAGAGTCTGTCTTCCCCTTTATAAAGTTTCCTGGGGTTGATATTATACTCGGTCCCGAGATGAAGTCTACAGGCGAGGTCATGGGGATAGATATGGATTTTGGCAGGGCATTTGCAAAATCCCAGATAGCAGCGGGACAGAACCTGCCTCTTAATGGCAATGTCTTTATCAGTGTCAAGAATAAGGACAAGAGGGCAGTGGTATTCATAGCAAAGAAATTAGTGGATATAGGATTTAATTTAGTTGCTACAGGCGGCACAGCAAAGGTTCTGTCAAGGAGTGGGATACCTGTAAAGACCGTGTTCAAGATACATGAAGGCAGGCCGAATATCCTGGATATGATTAAGAATGGCGAGATAACTATCATTATAAATACTCCGGCAGGTAAGGCTACAAAGGTTGATGAGACTAAGATAAGGTCATTGGCAGTCTCAAAAGGGATATCGTGTGTTACCACTATATCAGGGGCACAGGCGACTGTCAATGGGATTGAATCACTCCTTAAGAATGGGCTGAGTGTGAAGGCTATACAGGATTACTATAAGAAATGAGAAATTCCCTTGCGCGTATCTTATCAAATAGAGAGATTGCCCATGGACATTACAAGATGGTTTTAAATGCCCCTGATATTGCCAGGACTGTCCGGCCTGGACAATTTGTGCATGTTCGGTGCACGAATGTCAATGAACCGTTGTTAAGGAGGCCGTTTAGCATATACAGGGTGAAGGAGGAAAAAAGGGTTATTGAGATACTATATAAAGTCATTGGCAAAGGGACCGCCATATTGAGCAAGAGACGTAAGGACGAGGAATTGGACATAATAGGTCCGTTAGGGACGCCTTTTAAGATAGAGAGGGGTATAAAGGAGGCAATTATTATAGGAGGAGGCATGGGTATTGCCTCACTCTATTTATTGGCTGAGGAGATAAGTAAACATAATAAGAAAACTCTGGTTAAGGTCATACTCGGTGCCAGGTCAAAGAAATTAATAATCGGCAAAGAAGACCTGATAAAACTTCAAGGCATAAATCTTCAGATTGCTACTGAAGACGGAAGCATGGGATTCAGGGGATTGGCAACTGAATTATTGAGGGATTCATTAAAAAATATTAGCAGGAACCCGGGATTAATTTATATATATGGATGCGGCCCATACCCTATGCTCAAAGAGGTAGCAGCCATCTCAAAGGGTTTGGGGCTTCCCTGCCAGGTATCTTTGGAAGAGAGGATGGCATGCGGAATAGGTGCTTGTATGGGGTGTCCTATAAAGGTCAAATCCAGATATTCCATTCCCCAGAGTCAATCGCCATTTGTCTATAAACTCACATGCAAGGATGGTCCTGTATTTGATGCAGATGAGGTAATATGGGAATAGACCTTTCAGTAAAACTTGGCAGGATAGAGATGAAGAATCCTGTGATGACAGCCTCAGGGACGTTTGGATATGGAGAGGAATACAATCAGTTGATGGATATAAGTAAGTTAGGGGCTATCGTTACCAAGAGTATAACGTTAAACCCGCGGATTGGTAACCCTTCCCCTCGGATTGCTGAGACCCCATCAGGTATGCTGAATAGTATCGGCCTTCAAAATGTAGGCGTAGAGAAGTTCGTGCTTGAGAAATTGCCTTTTTTACGAAAGACCAGGGTACC
>CAYVEO010000046.1:0-21198 GCA_964449965.1 uncultured Planctomycetia bacterium | reverse complement strand
ACAAGATTAAGTCAAATATCAGGGAATTGGAAGGGGCCCTTATACGCGTAGTTGCCTATTCTTCGTTGTTCGGTAAGGACATAAGTATTGAATTAGTTCAGGACGTATTAAAAGATTCTATTCAAAAAGAAGAGGATAAGAAGATTAATATAGAGTATATCCAGAAAATAGTGGCAAGATACTTCAATGTTCAGGTCTCGGACGTAAATGCAAAGAAAAAAGTAAAGAGCGTATCTTTTCCCAGGCAGATTGCTATGTACTTAACCCGTGAGTTAACGGATTACTCGTTCCCTGAAATAGGAGATAAATTCGGGGGAAGAGGACATGCTACGGTTATCCATGCCTGTTCAAAAGTCAGGAATAGGTTAAAGGAGGATGCGGAGATTAAAAAATTAGTAGAAAAGTTGATTTTTGAAGTAAAGAACGAGAAATAAACAGGATATTGATAACCTGTTAACAATTTATCAATATGAAATTTTTACCTTATGTTTAAATTAAAAAAGATATTATGGATTTATAGACAGAATTATGGGTTATTATAATTATTATTATTTAAAGATATATTATAATAATAAAAATAAGACAATCACTTCTAGTTCGATGAATCGAACAACTATAGAAGATACGTAAAATCTATTTATCGTAAAACAAAGGAGGTTTTATGAAGTTTCAATTAAAAAAAGAGTCTCTTTTAAAAGGGATACAAACCGTTCAAAATGTAACAAGCGGCAGGAGTACATTGCCAATCCTTTCAAATGTCCTTATAGAAACATTGAAGAACAATGTTCGTTTGGTAGGAACAGACCTTGATATAGGGGTAATTTGCACGATAGATGCAAATATTACAGAAGAAGGTTCTGTAACTATACCTGGAAAGAAATTTGGAGATATCGTGAGAGACTTACCTGATAGCGAAATACACTTTTCAGCGAAGAAGAATAGTATCGTGACCATTGAGTGTGAGAAATCCTTTTTCAGGATTATGGGCTTACCCAAAGACGAGTTTCCTAAATTACCTGAGTTGCGTGATAAAGAGACGTTAACTATAGACCAGTCCATTCTAAAGGAAATGCTCAAAGTGACATCGTTTGCTATATGTCATGATGAAGCAAGGTACGTCTTAAATGGTATTTATATGGTTGCAGAAAACGGGAAGATACATTTAGCCGCTACGGATGGAAGAAGGTTAGCAGTTGTGAGCAGAGAACTTTCTCTGCCAAAAGGATTACAGAAGAAGGTAATAATATCGGTAAAGGCGGTTAATGAACTTAATAGACTGCTTGAAGATACAGGGTCAGTTAAGGTGGCATTGGATGACAATCATATTATATTTTCTTTAAATGATACCATTATTATATCAAGACTGATTGAAGGGGAATTCCCGAATTATGAAGGAGTAATTCCTAAAGAAAGTAAAGAAAGGATTAAAATAGACCGTGAAAAATTCCTGGCAAGTTGTAAACGGGTGAGTCTATTGACCACGCAGGAGGCACAATCAGTGCGTATAGACCTTATAAAAGGCAAGATAATCATTTCAGCAAATGTGCCTGACGTCGGAGAGGCAAGAGAAGAGATAGAAATAAACCATAAGGGCGGAGATATATCTATAGGGTTCAATCCAAATTACCTGATAGACGTATTAAAAAACCTGAATAATCAGGAAGTGAATTTTGAATTAACAGATGCAGAAAAACCCGGGGTAATAAGGGATGAAGGTTATGTCTATGTCGTCCTCCCAATGCAGTTAACATGAAAAAAGAAATTGTCCCGATAAAAGACGTTATTAAGACAGTCTTGACTCATCTTAATAAGGAACGGGGACGTTTTGGCGACATTGATATTTTTAAAATATGGGGGGATGCGGTAGGAGAAGACATTGCAAGACACACCAAGCCGTTAAAGTTAAGACAAGGGGAGTTAGTCGTTATTGTAGATAGTTCAAGCTGGTTATATGAGTTGAGGTTCAGGTATAGGGCTACGATACTGAAGGAACTCAAGGATAAAATAGGAGAAGAAACCATTAATCACATACATTTCAGGATAGGAGACGTAAAAGAGGAGTATGGCAAAAGAGACTAAATATGATGCTACAACTATACAGGTCTTAGAAGGCATAGAGGCTGTCAGGAAGAGACCTGCCATGTATATAGGTGATGTTTCTGCGAGAGGATTACACCACTTAGTATATGAGGTGGTAGATAATAGTATAGACGAGGCGATGAGCAGTTATTGCCAGAATATCCAGGCAATAGTTCACATGGACAATTCCGTTACAGTAATAGATGATGGCCGCGGCATACCCGTAGATATGCACAAGACCCAGAAAAAACCTGCGGTTGAAGTCGTCCTTACGACCCTTCATGCAGGGGGAAAATTTGACCATAAATCGTATAAGGTAAGCGGGGGTCTTCATGGCGTAGGCGTATCTGTAGTCAATGCACTTTCTGAGTGGCTTGAGGTGGAGGTGCGACGGGAGGGTAAGATATATCACCAGAGATATGAGTATGGCAAGACAGCTTCAAAACTTACCGTTATAGGGAAGAGCAAAAAGTCAGGTACCAGGGTTACGTTTAAACCGGACAAGGAGATATTTAGCGGTAAGATAGATTTCAGTTTTGACACCCTTTCAAATCGCCTGAGAGAATTAGCATTCCTGAATAAAGGGCTTAAGATAGACATTAAAGATGAAAGGTCTGGCAAGGAAAACAGTTTCAAATTTGACGGCGGCATAGAGTCATTCGTTGAATATCTGAATAAAAACAAAAACCCGCTTCACAAAAAGGTTATCTGTTTTCAAAAGGAGAAGGAAAAGATATTCGCTGAGATAGCCATGCAGTATAACGATGGTTATGCCGAGAATATATTCAGTTTTGCAAACAACATAAATACGATAGAAGGCGGCACACACCTGAGCGGATTCAAATCCGCACTTACAAGGACGATAAATCAGTATTGCAAGAACAGGAATTTGCTAAAAGAAAATGATGCCGCGATATCAGGTGATGACGCCAGGGAAGGACTTTCAGCGGTCATCAACGTGAGACTACCTGACCCGCAATTTGAGGGACAGACAAAGACCAAGTTAGGCAATAGCGAGGTGCAGGGTATCGTAGAATCAATAGTTAATGAGTCTCTCGGTACATTCTTAGAAGAAAATCCGTCTATAAGCAATAAGATTGTAGAGAAATCCTTACTGGCAGCCAGGGCGCGTGATGCAGCGAGGAAGGCAAGGGACCTTGCACGGCGGAAGGGCGCGCTTGACGGCAATTCCCTGCCCGGCAAACTCGCAGATTGTTCAGAGAGAGACCCTGCATTATGCGAATTGTATATCGTTGAGGGCGATTCAGCCGGGGGGTCGGCCAAACAAGGGCGGGACAGGAGATTCCAGGCGATACTTCCTATAAAGGGGAAGATATTGAACGTAGAGAAGTCAAGGTTAGATAAGGTCCTGAGTAACGAAGAGATTCGGGTGATTATAACAGCATTAGGAACAGGTATCGGAGAAGAGGAGTTTGATGTAGCAAAACTTAGATATAACAAATTAATTATCATGACAGATGCTGATGTTGATGGGTCACACATAAGGACGCTCCTGTTAACCTTCCTTTATCGGCAGATGGCATCCCTTGTAGAACAAGGACACGTATACATAGCACAGCCGCCACTCTATAAGATTAAGCGCGGAAAGAGGGAAGAATATATAGAGACAGAGGGGGAGATGTCACAATTATTACTTGAATTAGGCAGAGAGGGCTTATCCTTGGTCCGCAGTAAAGATAAACATACATGCACGGATAACCAATTTAAAGAGTTACTTAACCTATTAGTTGAAATAGAAAACCTTGCCGTATCTATTGAGCGAAAGGGAGTAAGTTTCTCGGAATACCTGACTTTTATGCATTCAAAAACCAAAAAAATGCCTATTTATATGGTAAAAGTGGAAGGGAAAGACCAGTTTGTATATACTGATGAAGAACTGGCAAAATTGGTTAAGGCAGAAGAGGAGAAGTTAGGAGAAGATGTAGAGATTGACGGTGAAATGGTTGGTGAACCCGAGAAGAACGCAAAGATGCTTAATCTAATAGAATTTTATGAGGCACCAGATTTAGAAAAGTTGATTCAAAAGATAGAGAAGTCAGGGTTTGATATGGCAAATTATTCACCGGTAGAAGTAAAAGAGGATGAGCAGAAAAAGAAAGGCAGCAAGAAGAAGGAAGAACCTATCTATAATATTATCAATGAGAAAAAAGAAGAAGTTCCGTTCAATAGCATGAAGGATATTCTCGCCTTTGTCCGGGCAACAGGAAAGAAAGGCATGACTATCCAGAGATATAAAGGTCTGGGCGAGATGAATCCTGAGCAGTTATGGGAGACTACGATGAACCCTGAAAAACGAACTATCTTGCAAGTAAGACTTGAAGATGCTGTCAAGGCTGATGAGATATTCACTGTCCTGATGGGTGACCAGGTTGAACCCAGGCGGAAGTTTATAGAAACTCATGCCCCAGAAGTGAGAAATCTGGATATATAACCCATGATGATACCAAGTCAAATCCTGCCGTGGGTTTCCTTTAGCATTTTCGTAGTAGTGATGTTGGTTTTAGACCTTGGGGTCTTTCACCGTAAGGCACATGAGGTCAAATTTAAAGAATCGCTGATTTGGAGTGGAGTCTGGATTTTACTTGCTCTACTCTTTAATGTAATAATCTACTTCTGGCATGGCTCAAAGACATCTTTAGAATTTCTGACAGGATACCTGATAGAAAAGTCACTCAGCATAGATAACCTGTTTGTCTTTCTTATGCTCTTCTCCTACTTTAGTGTCCCGCCTCTTTATCAGCATAGAGTCCTATTCTGGGGAATCATTGGCGCCCTAATCATACGGGCTATCTTCATAGCCGCAGGGATTACGCTTATACACAAATTTTACTGGCTCATGTATATCCTTGGAGCATTCCTGATAATAACCGGCATCAAGATGGCATTACAAAAAGACAAGGAGATTCATCCGGAAAGAAATCCTGTCCTAAAGTTACTCAAACGTTTTGTGCCTGTAACAGACCACTATGAAGATGGCAAATTCTTCATTAAGAAAGGTGCCCAGCGCTTTGCCACGCCACTATTAGTTGTGCTCATCGCTGTGGAAACGACAGACATTATCTTTGCATTAGATTCTGTCCCTGCCATTCTTGCCATTACCACTGACCCATTCATTGTCTATACCTCAAATGTATTTGCAATCTTAGGGCTCAGAAGCATCTACTTTGCACTTGCCGGGATGATGCGGCTGTTTCATTATCTCAATTACGGGTTATCTGCCATCCTCGCCTTTGTAGGAATGAAGATGCTCATCTCTGAAATTTACAAAATACCAATTGGCATCGCATTGGGTATAGTCGCCGGTATATTAGTCATTTCAGTGCTCGCATCCATCGCCTTCCCGCGTAAAACAGAACCCAAGTTACCCTCAGAAAAATCCCACTAAAAATAATTATACCCCCTTTAATTTTTTGTTTTTTGCTTCTACTTCATTAGCCAAATCATTTTTATATACCTTTATCTTTTCTTTTATTTCAGGATATTTTATCCCAAGCATTTGCGCTGCTAATATTGCTGCATTTTTGGCTCCTGCTTTGCCTACCGCTACCGTTGCCACCGGAATTCCTCCCGGCATTTGAACCATAGAGAGAAGAGAATCCAATCCTCCGGATATCTGCGTCTGCATCGGAACGCCTATGACAGGGATAGGCGTCCAGGCAGCCATAACTCCGGCTAAATGCGCTGCGCCTCCGGCGGCAGCAATAATGACTTCCAGGCCCCTACCTTCCGCGGAAGAAGCATATTCATGTGCTTTGAGCGGCGTACGATGAGCCGAGATGATATTTACCTCATGACCGATATCAAACTTCTCTAAGGTTTTTACCGCTTCCTGCATTGTTTCTAAATCCGAATCGCTGCCCATCACAATACCAACTAATATTTTATCTGCCATCTTTAGGCCTCCTTCGTTTACTTTCCATGAATTTGATTATCTCGTTTTTTAGATACCCTTTCCTTAGGTTTAGGTTTGTTTTTATTACCTGCTTAGAAAAGTCTCTGGGTTTTTTTGAAACAGGCTTTAAAATATTAAGATTATCGCTATCAATAACCTCTCCGCTAGAAATGACCTTTTTGCATGGGATATTTACTCCCTCAACCACTGCTAAATGTTTAATAAAAACATAATCTGCCAATTCAGATTTAAAAACCACAGAACCGAATCCGATAAAACACCCCTTCCCGATTTTGCACGGGCCATGAACAATGCAACCGTGCGATAAAGAAGTGTTTTTTCCTATGATTACAGAGTTGTTTCCCAGGGCATGGATAATAACCCTGTCTTGAATATTACTGCCATCGCCGATACTAACGGAGCTTCCTGTTTCGTCGGCTCTAATAACCGCGCCGGGTGCGACGAATACGTTTTTCCCGATTTTCACTTTCCCGATAATCGTAGCCGTAGGATCGATATAGGTTGTTTTATCAATTTTCGGATAGTCGCCGTTGGGATTACACCGTATCATGCCGACTCCTTCCACCCAGAACCTGCTAAATAACCCCTTACTACAAAACAGGAAATCCTGTAAAGCAACCTCCCTTTTACAATGTTATGGGAATTAAGCTCAAATAATCTTCGATCCCGCCTTTATCTAAGCAACAAGAGATTATCCTTTTCCCTAAAGGTTCTAATTCCTGGGTTAAAAACTTATCTAATTCTCTCCAGAAAAATTCATACAAGATCTTTGTGCCCTCATCATAGCCTTCATCGCCAACTTCTGGTTGTTTATTTGTTTCCATGAACCATTCAGGAATAGGTGTTACCTCTATCTGCATAACTTGAGGCACATATCCTAATAAAGTACAACGCGCCACTAACAATCGCTCTTTTCTGAACTTTGCCACTCCTCGCCGAGCAATATATTCTCTGGAGATCCACTGGGGCATAAATCCTACGCTCCATATACCTACATGCTGATTTGGAAATAAAAGATATTTCGTCTGAGGAGTATCTAAAATCTGTCTTAATAATAAATTGGCGTGGTTTACAAATTTTCCTGTAGCAAATGGCCAATAGGAACCCACCCCTTCACTGCTTAAACCCACGGTATCCACAATGCTGGGATTTTCATCACCCCGGGGGGAAACTAATCTCCATAACCAGGCTAAGGCTGGTGGCAAGATATGTAGTATACCTAAAATACCATAAGTTGGACTTTCTCTCCTGCAAAGAGGGGTACGAATACCAAAGCTCCGAAAATCTACCTCTGCAGATCCTTCAACGATATTGGGAACAAGCCGGCGGGGCAAAATTATCCTCGGATTCGGACAAGGCTTACCCGGCTCATCCTGCGTATGTTCCCAAATAAGACATGTTGCTTTTGGAATACCCTCAATATTTAAAAATATCAGCGGTTCTTTAGGATGAATACACAAACCTTCTAAATGCGGATCTGTTCCATATTGGGTAATATGATTTAAACGCACAAACCATGCTTGTTCAGCATCTGCAACTACTAATTTCTTACTTTCATTTTGAAATGAAGGAAGAGATAAAGCCATATCATCAGTAACCGGCCTTAAAGAACAACCCTGGTTAAGCACAATAAAAAAATTCTCTCCGGTTATCCTATTAGTGCCCAAGAGCAGCCTTCCATCAGGTTGACGATGGGGATACTCTAACATCTCGCTCTTTCCTCCGCCACTTGCTCCCTCATGAATAATAGTAGTGATATTTTCGTAAGGTGTAACCACTTGAACTGTTGAACCATGCAGAGTAAGCCACTGCTCTATTTCTCCTATCTGTAAAAGAACACCGTAGATCCCCTTTTTTGCGCTCGGCCCAGGATAGAGATTATAAGAAAAAATCTCATGTAAATTCTGCAGGCGATTGTGCACCACTACCTGTTTACCCTGAAAAAGAGTATGGCGCAGTGGTGGAGCCAAATATATGATGGCTCGGGGTTGAAAATTTAAAGGAATTTCTTCAGGTTTAATAATACCCTGCAGGTCGGCTAAAGCGCCGATAAAAAAACCTGTATTCTCAGGTGCAATTAATAAACCGAGGTATCCTGTATTTCTACCACCCACCATAATCACCAAAATTGCTAATTTTTGTTTTTTTAACCATTCAAATGTCTGAAGACGAACCTCATCGAATGGTTTATTAAATAACTCACCAAAATAGGCCTTATCCGTCTCTTTCCCATCACCAATTACCAGGGCATCAGGATCGCGTCTGCGCATATATTTCTCAGTGTAATTTACCGCTAATCCATTTTTACATCTAGCTACTGCAGCTTCCACAATCCTTCCTTTACCTTCTATCTCATAGGCTACTTCAAAGAAATCCCTATCTCCACCTGTAGCCATGGAAAATATCTCCTCTCTGTTTTTAAGCACTGTAGCCCGAGGAGAAGAATTCAAAACCTCCTTGACTTCATCGGGAATTCCCCATTCATTCCATTGACTACTCATTGCCTCTACTCCTTCCTTTCATCGCTCATATTTTCCATCCCTACTTTCTAATCCTTTAGATTGACCTCAAATAATTTTCTCAATTTCTCTTTATGTAAATTTAGCCCATCCAAATTCAAATCCTCCAGATAAGGAATGAGCCCAATGGGAGTTTCTTGGGCTTTGCCACGGTTATTTACTCTATCTACTATCCACTTTAAGACCCTAATATTTTCCCCAAAACCAGGCCAGATAAACTTACCTTCGTCATCTACTCTAAACCAGTTAACCGAGAATATCTTTGGGGGATGGGTTGATTTTTTACCAATGTTAAGCCAATGCTGAAAATAATCACCCATGTTATAACCGCAAAAAGGCAGCATAGCCATAGGGTCTCTTCTCAAGACGCCTGCCTGATGAATAGCGGCGGCAGTAGCCTCTGAACCCATTCTGGCGCCTAAAAATACTCCGTGTTGCCAGTTAAAACTTTCTACCACTAAAGGTATAATCTGCGTTCTTCTACTGCCAAAGATTATGGCTGAGATAGGCACACCTTGAGGGTTGTCATATTCTTTGGAAAGTGTAGGTGAATTATATATGGAAACGGTAAACCGGGAATTTGGATGCGCCGCTTTAGTGCCTCCCGAAGCATCCCAGGGATTACCTTGCCAATCAAGCAAATTTTTCGGTATCCCTCCATCCGTTCCCTCCCACCAGGGTTCATTTGTATCAATGTTTAAGGCAGTATTTGTAAAGAGTGTAGGGTAGAATTTATTTGCTTTCAATGTGCGTATCATATTGGGATTTGTCTTCATAGATGTTCCATCTGCCACGCCAAAAAGTCCGGTCTCAGGATTTATTGCCCAAAGCCTACCATCAGGGCCAATGCGCATCCATGCAATGTCATCACCCACTGTCCAAACCTTATAACCGGGGAGCGTGGATTCAAGCATAGCTAAATTAGTCTTACCGCAAGCACTGGGTAAGGCCGCAGTAATATAAGTAATCTTACCATCAGGGTCCTCTATGCCAATAATCACCATATGCTCAGCAAGCCAACCTTCTTTTAGCCCAAGCCAGGAAGCGATTCTTAAAGAAAAACATTTCTTGCCTAAGAGGGCATTCCCACCGTATCCGGAGCCGATGCTCCATACAAAATGTTCATCAGGAAAATGCATAATAAATCGCTTATTCGGGTCAAAATCCCCCACAGAGTGGAGACCTTTAACAAAATCATTACGGTCTCCAATTTTTTCTAATGCGACTTTTCCCATTCTGGTCATTATTCTCATACTTATTGCCACGTAACTGACATCTGTAAGTTGAACACATGCCTTTGCATAAGGTGAATCAGGATGTCCCATCATGTAAGGAAGGACATACATCGTTCTTCCGCGCATGCAACCATCGGATAGTTTGGCCATTAATGTTTTTGCCTTTATGGGATCCATCCAGTTATTGTTAGGTCCTGCGGTTTCCTTATCTGGATGGCAGACATACGTCAGATGTTCAGTACGTGCCACGTCTGTAGGATGGCTTCTGTGCAGGTAGGCGTTGGGCCAGTTTTTCTGATTTAATTCTTGAAAAATTGGATACTTTTCGATTTGTTCTTCTTTCATCCCTATTTCAATAAGCCGATGTGCCTCTTTTTCTGAGCCATTGCACCAATAAATTTTATCTGGTTGGGTTAATCTTGCCTGCTCCTCAACCCATTTCTCAAGTAGCGTAGCCATGGCTTTTAACCTCCTTTAAAAGTTAATGGCAAATAAAAAAGCCAACACCATTTCCTGCTTCCACAAAACGGAAACCGGGAAACCCAATGTTGGCTTACTTTGCAACAACCTCTTTAGTTAATAGGTCTTTGCCTTAGTCTTCCAAATAATTGCTTTTTAATTACAAATGAATTTTATAATAAAAAAATCCCTTTGTCAACCATTTTTTACATTTGCCCATTAAGAATTAAGAATTATATTGACAAGGGAAAACTTTTATGGTATATATATGTCCAGGATGAAACCTAAAATATTGTCATTAATAATCATGGCGATTTTCTTATTTTCATGGACAGGTTTTTGTGATGAATCCGTAGAGACAAATGATGGTGCACATCATTGTTTCTTATGTTGTAATGCATCGTGTTGTAAATTTACATCACAAAAAAATCAGCCAATGATATTTCCTGCGATAGTTTCTATTGTTAATTTTTCGCAAGAATTATTCTATCAAAATCCGTTTCTTGCAAATATCGCACATCCTCCAAATTTTCCTTTCTGAAACTCTAAGTAGTCCCCGAATTATCCAATTTAATACCATAGGAAATTTCTTTTGAGATTGCTTCACTTCATTCGCAATGACAAAGACGGGGTGTCATTGCGAGGGCGAAGCCCGTGGCAATCTAATTTAGTGTTCAGGAATTTCAAAATATTGTAGTTGCCGAGCTTGCTCGGCCTAATTTAGGAGAAAAACCATGTTAGATAAGATGAAACAATTATATGAATTCCAGAGAAAGGCGAGGGCGATACAGAAGGAACTGGCAAATAGCGTCATAGATGCATCGCGTGCAGACGGCAAAATCAGGGTGGTTTTTAACGGGGAACAGAAACTCCAGTCCATATCAATTTCCGAAGAATTCTTAAGACCCGAAAGAAAAACAGAATTAGAAGGACATCTCAAAAGTTGTATAGGTGAGGCTATAACCCGTTCACAACAAGTTGCAGCAGGTAAGATGAAAGATATTGCCGGCCAGATGGGGATATCAGGCTTACCGGGTATGTGATGTCAAAACCCGCACTCTTATTACACATCTGTTGTGCACCTTGTTCCACGCATGTTATTGATACACTAAAGGAAAATTTTAGCATTACTGCATTCTTCTATAATCCTAATATTCAGCCTGTTGATGAATATTCAAGACGCCTTGATGAGACAAAATCTTATCTTAAGAATATTGGCATTGAATTAATTATAGACGGGTATGAAATTGAAGCATGGCAGAAGGCTGTAGAGGGTTATGAGTCAGAGCCAGAAGGCGGGAAACGCTGTGAGGCATGTTTCACCTTACGGTTGGAAAGACTTGCATGGGCAGGGAAGAATAAAGGCTCCGAGTATATTGCCACGACGCTTTCTATCAGTCCACATAAGGATGCAGGCGTCCTCAATAGACTTGGGGAGCGTATAGCGGCGGCATACGGCATTAAGTTTTACGAGGCAGATTTCAAGAAGAAGGACGGGTTTAAGATAAGCTGCAGCAAGGCCCGTGCCCATGGCATGTATCGCCAGGGATACTGTGGATGTATTTATAGTAAAAAGTAAGGAGTATAATGGGCAGACTCTATTATGACACCAGACCAAGTATAGGATTTGGCGGCCCTATGACTTATGCTGTAAAGTGGCTTATTATATTGAATGCCGGCATATTCATTCTGCAGATTACGCTCGGCAGGATTTATCCATCCCTCCTTAATATATTTGCCCTGGTGCCAAGTTCTCTATTTAATAAATGGATGGTATGGCAATTGGGGACGTATATGTTCCTGCATGGAGACATATTTCATCTCGCATTTAATATGCTTGGATTATATTTCTTCGGAGCCGATTTGGAGAGGGCATGGGGCAGGAGGGCATTTATTTCATACTATCTTTGGACAGGGATAGGGGCAGGGCTTACGACTTATCTTACGGCGATGAATTCCAATGTCCCCACCATAGGTGCATCAGGTGCCATATTTGGCATCCTTTTAGCTTTCGGTATGTTATTCCCGAACAGGCCTATCATGCTTTTATTATTCTTTTTCATCCCGGTGACAATGCTGGCAAAATATCTGGTTATAATTTATGGCATCTTAGAACTTATTATGTCTCTCCAATGGACGCCGGACGGGATAGCCCATTTTGCGCATCTGGGTGGGATGGTATTTGGATGGCTCTACTTGAAAAATCAGGATAGAGCAAGATTTGCTGTTCACTCATGGAAGATAAACCTCCAGAAACAGAAGACATTGCGGCAGAAGAAGGATAGAGATAAAAGGGAGACATTTATAAGTGAGCAGGTAGACCCTATATTAGACAAGATATCACGTGAAGGACTGCACAGTTTAAGTAAAAGTGAGAAGAATATATTAAAAAAGGCAAAGGAGTATCTTTAAAAAGGAGGAAAGGAATATGGATCTTTTATCTACAATCAAAGGCTCTATGTTAGAAGGTTTTTTCCCTGCAGGATGGGACCTTAAGAAGATTGACAAATGCTGCAGTAATCCGCCTGGCTCTATAACAGAAAGGCAGAAATGGTGGCACAAGGACTTTGCTCCTGTCCCTTGCAGCACAGTAGAAGATTTTGATACCATGATGGGACACGAAATTGCCTTGCAGATAAAGAAAAGTAAGGATGAGAAGAAAGAGGTTATTTTTATACTGCCTGTTGGACCGATGGGCATGTACCGGTGGGCAGTATATTTCTTAAAAGAGTGGGATATAGAATGCGGGCATGTCCACGGTTTTAACATGGACGAATGGAGTGATGAAAAAGGAAATACCCTCCTGCCTGATGAACCCGGTGCATTTCAGGATGCGATGGAAAAGGCGTTTTATGGACCGCTTGGGAAACTCACTATACCGAAAAGTCAGAGGCATTTTGCTGTCCGGGAACAATTGCCGGGATATCCGCAAGAAATCGCTTCTTTAAGAAAAAGAGGCGCACGCCTTATCGTAGTATTTGGTATCGGACGGGTCTTCCACATAGCCTTCTGGGAGCCGCATTTTGCAGGAGAGTTTAAAAGTGTAGAAGAGTGGAAAAGCCAGGAGTACAGGTTAGGAGCTAAACTCCATCCCCTCACAATAGAGCAGAATGCCATAACCAGTTTCAAAAGCCGGACTACCCTTGTGCCATGTTACGCGAATAGCATAGGACCTGGTCTATTTTTAAAGGCAGACTATATAATAGGCGGCTGCGATGGAATTATGGGAAGGGATATGTTATGGCAGGGGATGTCCCTGTGGGTAGCCTTGAGATACGGACCTGATATATGGGTCCCTGCCAGTTTCATGCCAACGCTTCCCGGCAAACTATTCTTCGTCCAGGAATTAGCAGGCCCGCTTCAGGCTGAATGTCATTAGCGGTGCGGGTTATTGCTTAAGGAGGGTGAGTTTTCCTCTGCGTCCACGGATACCTTCTTTTAAATCCGCTATTTCTTTCTTTATAGGCTCAGATTGGGTTTCTAATGACTTGAGACGCTCTTCCCATCTTGCCTTCTCTTCAGGAGACAGGTCCATGCGGTTGCCCTTCTCTATCCACTTCTTGGTATCGTTAGTCATGGACTTGAGGTTCTTAAGGCGGGTCTCTTTTTCCTTGAGGTCTCTTTGCAGGTCTCTTAATTCCATGGCAAGCTGCATTCTTTCATTGTCAAGCTGTGATATCAAGACTTTTATGTTTGCATCGGTTTCTTTTCTTTTTTCCAGTAAGTTTTTTCGCAATTCACGGACTTGAGAATCTATCTGGCTCTTAAAATCGGTAAAATCCTTTTTTGATTGCAGGACCTTTAAATCTATATCGTCCCTTTTCTTCAGGGTTTCTGAGAAGTTAGGGTCTTGTGCCAATACCCTTTCCCTTAACTTTGTTTTATTAAACTGGTCGCAGCCGCTGTTAACCAGCAAAAATAATAGACTACAGATAATAAATTTTCTCATCATCCTTTAGTTCCTCTAAGCAGCAGATACCTTTTCTATGTTAGGAGTTGCCACTATCTCTTCTGTCTCCTCATGATAGGTATATGTCTTGTTTGTGTAATTTCTCAATGTCCATACACCAATCTTCTGGGATGTGACATAGTTTGGTGTTACAGGTATCTTACCGCCTCCGCCTGGTGCATCAACTACATAGGTGGGAACGCCGTATCCTGAGGTATGTCCCCTTAACTTTTCCATGATGTTGATTCCATCTGCAATTGTAGTCCGGAAATGCGACGTTCCTCTGACAGGGTCACACTGGTAGATATAATAAGGTCTGACCCTTATCTTAAGCAGTTCATGCATCAGCCTTTTCATTATGTATGGTTTGTCATTTATACCTTTTAGCAAGACAGTCTGGCTGCCCAATGGTATCCCGGTATCCGCTAACATATCGCATGCCTTTTTTACCCGTTTTGTGATTTCCTTGGGATGATTGAAATGGACACTCATCCACAATGGGCTATATTTCTTAAACATGAGTAATAAATCCTCAGTGATGCGCTGGGGAAGGGTTACAGGGATTCTGGTGCCTATGCGGACAAATTCAACATGCGGGATACTCCTGACAGACTTGATTATTTCTTCCAGTCTCTCATTTGATAGTGTAAGAGGGTCTCCGCCGGATATGAGCACGTCCCTTATCTTACGGTTAGACCTTATATATTCGTATGCCTGGTCTAACTTATGCGGGGATGGTAATTCATCTTCTGTGCCCACAAGTCTTCTTCTCGTGCAGTGCCTGCAGTACATGGCACATTGTTCCGTAACGAGAAGTAAGACCCTGTCTGGATAACGGTGAACTACCCCGGGTGCAGGTGAGTCATGGTCTTCGCCGCACGGGTCCATCATGTCATTAGGACTTGTGTAAAATTCGTCTACCCTGGGAACGGCCTGTCTCCTTATCGGGCAATACGGTTTCTCCGGGTCAATCAATGAAGCCCAGTAGGGTGTTATCGCCATCAATAGCCTCCCTTTGGAATTCTTTATACCCTCTTCTTCCTCCGGGGACAACTGGATGAGCTTCTTTAAATCCTCAATTCCAACTATTCTATTTCTTAACTGCCAATGCCAATCTTCCCACTCTGTTTCGCTAACGTCTTTCCACAATTCAGTCCGACGATAACTACCCTCTGTGGTCAATTAAAACTCCTCCTTTCTTTCCCCTTACTTAGGGGCAAACGCCAAGTTTTCCTTTAAATCCTTATGGCACACCGCGTGCCTCATCAACGCAGACTGCAATATACCGTTAATCAGTTCCTTATAAGACATCCCGCTATGTTTTGCGATAAGGGTGAGGTTACTCTCATACGGGTCAAGTCCTGGTAATGGATTAACCTCTAAGACATAAGGGATGTTATCCTTACTGCTAAGCCGTATATCCGTGCGTGACATATCAAGACACCCTAACGCTAAATGCGCATGAAGTGCAGCATCTTTTACTCTCGCTTCCGTTTCTTTATTGAGCCTGGCAGGGCAGTAGAATGCAGGGACGAGGTGTTTAGATATATCACCCTGATACTCTTTCATCCTCCATGAATAGAAATATTCCCCGCTTTCTTTACATCCTGAGAAGTCTATTTCCATAGACGGCAAGACGGTTGGATTTTCATTTCCCAGTATCCCGACTGTAATCTCTTTACCATCTATATATTCCTCAACCAATGCCTCCTGGTGATACAGGTCAATGACCTTTTTAACCTCTTCCATGAGCCTCGTGCTATTATTGACTACGCTGGAAGTTGAAATACCTTTGGCAGAACCTTCCCTGTTGGGTTTGACAATAAGAGGATACTTGAGATGAGGATTTATAGACTCGTTATAATCTTTAAAGAGTTGAAAATTTGGAGTGGGGATATTCTCATGTCTTAAAATTTTCTTTGTCATAGCCTTATCTAAGGCTATTGCCAATGTTAAGACGCCAGAGCCAGTATACGGGATACCAAGGAAATCAAGTATGGCAGGAACCTGGGACTCGCGGCTGTTTCCATAAGTGCCTTCTGCTATGTTGAAGACAATATCCACGTGGTTATTACTGAAAAACTCAAAAAGGTCATAATTTGCCTCCACCAAAAATACCTCGTTCCCGAGTTCCTCAAGAGTGTCCTTTATGGCAGTTATCGTCTTTTCACTATCAAATTCCGAATAATAATCTATCGGTAATTCCCCGGTATGTTTCTTCTTTGCGTTATATGTAACCGCTACCCTGCATGACATATGTCTCCTTTGGTTTAATATTTAATCCGTAACGCTCTATGCCGATGTTTAATATCCTGTTCAACATCTCATCATAACTTACCCCTAAATTGTTTGCCAGGACCATGAATACATCCTCTCTGGAAAGGGATGGAAGGGGATTTATCTCCAATACGTAAGGGCGTCCTTCTTCATCCACGCGTATGTCTATCCTGCCAAAGTCACGGCATTCTACAGCCCTATATGTCCTGACAGCCGCATTTAATATATCTGATTCCATGTGTTTTGTTATTCTTGCAGGGCATATATAGTCTAACGTATTGGATGTTATATGGGAGAATGTATAGAACCTATTCCCGAGTTTCAGTTTGTTATCAATCTTTATCTGAACTACAGGGAGGGGCTCTATAGAATCGCCGTTTCCCAGGATAGCCACGGTGAATTCCTGTCCTTTAATAAATTCCTCTACCAGGGCATTCTGCCTGTAGGTGGAAATGAGCCATTCTACCTGTGATTTCAGGGCATCAAAGTCACCTACTACCGACCTTTCATTGATACCTTTACTTGAGCCTTCGTATCCCGGTTTCACTATCAATGGGAAATTCAAATTCTTGATATCTATATGATGGGGGTCTCTCACCTCAACGAACTTAGGCGTTGGGATTCCTTCTGATAACAGAATCTTCTTGGTAAATACCTTATCAAGTGTCAGACTTAATGTAAGACCGTCTGAACCGACAAACGGTATTCGTTTCATCTCCAATATAACAGGTATCTGGGCTTCACGGTTGCGTCCCTCTAACCCTTCTGATATATTGAAGACGATGTCCACACAGAGATTTTCCAGTTGCCCAAGCAAGTTATGGATGTTACCTATACTTATCACCTTGTGGCCTCTTGACTCAAATGCACTGGTGATAATATCTACCGTCTCCTCATGGTCAAATTCAGCATTGGCATCTATAGGGTCCCCTGGCATGGGGACATGGTCACGCTTCAAATCGTATGTAAGACCTATAATCAAGGTAAATTTCTCCTAAACCATATAAAGAAAAAGGGGCCTTTTAGAGAATAAGACCCCTTAAAAAAGTACTCCTTAGATTTTTTCAACGTTTCCTCAGGACTCCCCTTTCTTCTTTAATTCCTGAATGAGTTCAGCCAGATATTTGCTTGCGATATCCTTACACCCCAGCCCGAATGCAAGCCCTGCTGCTAATCCGATGCTTCCGAATATTATCCAGAAGGAGGCAAGGACAATATCCTTACCTATTGCTAACTGTTCCAGTGCGATGGCTATACTGACGATAACGATTACAGTCTGTATTAATTGTCCTATCCTTGCCGCATTTGCCAGCCCGGCATTGGCGCAAGTGGTCCGTACTACAGCACCCAGGAATATCGCCAGAAATACACCGATGACGAAAACAAATATTGCAGAGATAACGTTAGGTATATAGTTGACGACATTTTCTGCAAGGGTGGATAGAACCATCAAGCCCAGGGTATTTATGGCAGTGGTAAAGGCGACTAACATGATGAGCCAATAAAAGAAGGCTGTGATAAGTTCGGATGAGGTATGTTTGATGCCGCCTTTTGTCAGGACATCAGATATTCCGGCTCTCTTTGAGATTTCTTCAAAGTGAATAGCCTTCAAGAGCCTCGCAATCAGTTCCTTTATTACCCGCGCAATAATCCATCCTATTACGAGGATGACTATCACACCCGCGAGTGTGGATATGAAACTCAATATCTTAGAAAATATTACCTTAAGCGATTCTGCAAACATATTTTGAATTTTATTTCCTTACTGAACACAAGTTTACCACATAATTTTTTTTTGTCAAGTCTTTTTTTAATTTTTCTTGTATAATTTATTTTTTTTGATATGATATAGTAAAGGAGAATACCATGCGTATATTGGTAACAGGCGGGGCAGGGATGGTGGGAAGTCACGCGGCAGAGTATTATGCGAGTATTGGTGATGATGTAATCGTCCTGGATAATCTTATGCGGTCTAAATTATTTCATTCTAAGAAAGAGAGCGTTGAGTATAACTGGGAATATCTAAAAAGGTATAAGAACGTCAAGAGAGTGAAAGGTGATGTGCGGAATGAGGCGGATGTCCAGAAAGCCATAGGCAGGGGCGTTGATGCAGTGATTCATACTGCAGGACAACCGGGTGTGCCTCTCTCAATAAGGATACCCAAAGAGGATTTTAGCATCAATGCATACGGGACGCTCAATGTGCTTGAGACCTTGAGAAAACGGTGCCCGAATGCGAAATTCGTCTATTGTTCTACCAATAAGATATATGGTGAAAATGTTGACAAAATCCCTCTTGCTAAAAAACGGACGAGATATGTTTATAGAGGCGTCCAGGGCATACCGGAAGATTTGTCTATGGACCATACAGGTCATACGCCTTACGGGGCGAGTAAATATGTCGGGGATATATATACCCAGGAATATGCCCGCATATATAATATGAAGACCGCAGTTTTCAGGATGTCGTGTATCTACGGGATAAGGCAGTTTGGCTTTGAGGACCAGGGATGGGTCGCATGGTTTATTGCGGCTGCACTACTGAAAAGACCTATAACCATCTATGGCGATGGCAAGCAGGTTCGGGACGTCTTATATGTAACAGACCTTATAGCCTCATATGATAGATTTATAAGGAGTAATCTGAAACACGAGGTATTCAATATAGGCGGCGGGCCTCACAATACGATATCCCTGTTGGAATTTCTTGATTGTGTCCAAGAAGAGACAGGGATAACCCCAAAGGTCCGGTTTGATAAATGGAGACCCAGCGACCAGAAGGTTTATATCTCTGATATTTCCAGGATAAAAGAAAAACTCAACTGGTCCCCGCAAGTTTCACCAAGAGAAGGAATCAGAAAAGTAATAGGGTGGATAAGAGAGCATAAAGATTTGTTTTAATTTAGAGTAGAGGAATTTCAAAATGAAAATACTTGTAACAGGCGGTGCAGGATTTATCGGCTCTAACATCGTGGATGGATTTATTGCCGAGGGACATGAAGTAATAGTCGTTGATAACTTATCAACCGGCAAGAAAGAGAATATAAATAAAAAGGCGCGTTTCTTTAATATAGATATCAGGGACCAAAAATTAAGGGATATATTTAAGACTGAAAAGCCGGACGTTGTCAGCCACCATGCTGCACAGATAGATATCAGAAAGTCTGTAGAGCATCCTATTGATGACGCCATGATAAATATCCTCGGGACTATAAACGTCCTGGAAAACTGTAAGGAGTTTGGCGTTAAAAGAGTGATATTTGCTTCAAGCGGTGGTGCAATATATGGTGACGTTGACAGTCTCCCGGCAAATGAAAACCTACAGGCAAATCCTATTTCGCCGTATGGTATAACAAAGAGATGCGGGGAATTATACCTTGAATTTTACAAAATGACCTATTCTCTGGATTACATAGCGTTAAGATATGGAAATGTCTATGGGCCACGGCAGGACCCTCACGGAGAAGCAGGTGTTGTTGCTATATTTATTCAAAAGATGTCAATTGGTGAAATCCCTACGATTTATGGCAATGGAGAACAATTGAGGGATTATGTCTATGTGGGTGACGTGGTAGAGGCCAATATACTTGCCCTGAAAAGCAAAAAGGGCGGACCTTATAATATAGGGACAGGTATTGGGGTATCCGTAAACAAACTCTTTACAATATTAAGTAAGGTCTTGCAGTTTGATAAAAAAGCTGTCTATGCGCCAGGTAGAAAGGGGGAACTCTACAAGAATTATTTAGACCCCGGCAAGGCAAAAAAAGATTTAGACTGGTCAGCAAAGACCCCCATTGATATAGGATTGGCAAAGACAGTGGAATGGTTTGAAAAGCAAAAAAGGATAAAATAATAAATAATAAAATTATTGATTGTGTTTAAGGCATGGTATATAATACAGTAAAATGAGCACAGATTTAACATTTATTACTAATGAAAGAAATCAAAGTCTCAAAGAAAGGTTTGAGGTTTTGATAAAAGACACGAAGTTTTTTGATTGTCTTGTCGGGTTCTTTTATACAAGTGGATTTTACGCAATATACAAGTCTTTGGAGAAAACCGAAAAAATCAGAATACTTATTGGCATAAGCACAAGCCGTCAAACAATTGATTTGCTTCACTTTTCACATGCTGAAACAAAACAAGAATTTCAAGGTCTTGTTGAAAGAGAGTTGGAAGATTCTGAAGATAATCAGAAAGTAGAAGAGGGCGTTCTCAAATTTATAGAGTGGATAAAGAACAAGAAATTAGAAATCAGAGCCTATCCTTCTCAAAATATTCATGCCAAACTATATATAATGACCTTTGCAGAAGGTGACAGGGATGTTGGCAGGGTTATTACCGGCTCTAGCAATTTTACTCATGCTGGATTAGTTGATAATCTTGAGTTTAACGTTGAGTTAAAAAACCGTGCCGATTATGAATTTGCCAAACAGAAATTTGATGAACTTTGGCAAGATGCAGTTGATGTTAGTGAAAAATATATCCAGACCATAGAAAATAAAACATGGCTTAATCAAAATATAACTCCTTACCATCTTTACCTTAAGTTTTTATACGAATATTTCAAAGATGAATTAAGTCAGACTGATGAGATATTTATTAAATACTTGCCGCAAGAATTCAAAAGATTGGAATATCAAGAACAAGCGGTTCTAAACGCCAGAAAGATTCTTGAGGAATACGGCGGAGTTTTTATTTCTGATGTGGTTGGTCTTGGGAAGACTTATATTTCGGCAATGCTCG
>CAYVEO010000045.1:0-22608 GCA_964449965.1 uncultured Planctomycetia bacterium | reverse complement strand
ATTATTGCAAACCCCAATTGTTCCACTATCCAGATGGTCGTTGCACTTGCCCCGATTCACAGGGCGGCAAGACTTAAAAGAATAATCGTTTCCACCTATCAGGCAGTTTCAGGTGCAGGCAGAAAGGCAATAGATGAGTTGAGGGAACAGTCCCGGCTATTTCTGGAAAAAGGCAGTATAAGGGAGCCTGCTGTATTCAACAGGCGTATAGCATTTAACCTGATACCCCAGATTAGCAAATTTGAAGATATGGATTATACCACTGAGGAATGGAAGATGGTGAAAGAGACCCATAAGATTCTGCATGAGAAAGATTTACCAATTACTGCTACGACAGTGCGTGTGCCTGTCCTGAACTGCCATTCAGAATCTATATACATAGAGACAGAAAAAAGACTATCAATTAATGATGCCCGCGCTATACTTAAGAAATCCCCGGGGATAATTGTGTATGATGAACCAGGCGATGGAAAACCAAACCCCTATCCAATGCCGATAGATGCGGATGGAAGGGATGAGGTGTTTGTAGGCAGGCTGAGGGTTGACCCATTTATCAAAAATGGATTGAGTTTGTGGGTAGTGGCAGACAATCTGCGCAAAGGTGCTGCCCTGAATGCGGTCCAGATTGCTGAGTATTTGATAAAATGACAAACACACCGGGTCATTGCGAGGAACGATAGCGACGAAGCAATCTAATGTGCGGAATATAAAACTCATTATAGAATATGACGGCACAAACTATAATGGATGGCAGATACAAAAACCTTTTCCCACTATCCAGGAAGCGGTTCAGGATGCATTGAAAACAATACTTCAGGAGGAGGTGAAACTAATAGCCTCCGGCAGGACAGACAGCGGGGTGCATGCATTAGCACAGGTAGTAAATTTCAGAACTAATAGTAATCTGCATCATAAGGCTATCCAGAAGGCGCTGAACAGCCTTCTTCCTCCGGACATTGCCATAATTAATGCAAAAGAGGCGGCAAGGGACTTCCATGCTACCTATGATGCCAAAAGCAAACTCTATAGATATACGATATGGAACCGTCCATTCCCCCGCCCCATAAATAGATTTTATGCTCATACAGTCTATCAGCCATTGGATATAGCACTAATGAGACGAGAGTCAAAGGTGCTTATTGGCAGACACAATTTCAAGTCATTTCAGGCACGAGAGAAGAAGGAGAAGAATCCTGTCCGGACGATAAAGAAGTTGGCGATAAAACGTGACAAGGGGTTTATCTATATAGATATAGAGGCTGATGGCTTTCTTTATAATATGGTTCGCAATATCGTTGGCACACTGATTGAGGCGGGAAGGGGTAAGTTAAAAAGAGGCTGTTTTAAAAATATATTAGAGGCTAAGGATAGAAGGGCTGCAGGTCCTACTGCCCCTGCGAAGGGGCTATGCCTTGTAAGGGTGAGGTATTAGAAAGGAGGTTAAGATGTTTACTCGTAACTTTATATTGTGCGGGTTAATAGGATTGATAATAATGGCATCTTTGACAGATTGTGAGGGTAAAGATGGCGTCCTCAAAATAGGGTGTGCTGCCCCTATTACGGGTGACCAGGCAAAGATAGGGCTTGACTTGTTAAACGGGGTGAAACTCGCAGTAGAAGAGGCAAACCAGAAAGGAGAGGTTATCCCCGGATATAAACTCTCTGTCTATGAACAGGACGACCAGCATAACCCTGCACAGGCAGTGAGTGTGGCAAAAAAATTCATTAGTGACAGGGACGTGATTGCAGTAGTGGGACATTTAAACTCAAGTTGCACCAAGCCTGCATCAAGTGTCTATTATGAGGCAAGGCTTGTCCAGCTCTCGCCTGCCTCTACCAACCCGGAAATTTCAAAACAGGGATTTGATACCTTCTTCCGCACGTGCACTACAGATGACGTCCAGGGACCTGCTGGTGCTGTCTTTGCCGTCAGGAAATTGGGCGTGAAGAAGGTATATGTAATTGATGATAGGACCACTTATGGGAAGGGATTGGCAGATGAGTTCCATAAGAAGGCTCAAGAATTGGGTGTTAAGATATTGGGACATGAAGGAATTACCCAGGGGGATAAGGACTTTACACCGCTGCTAACAAAAATCAAGGCGTTAATGCCAGACCTGATATTCTTTGGCGGCATATATCCGGAGGGCGCGCTCCTTATAAAACAGGCGAGGAATCTGGATATGAAATGCCCGTTTATGGGCGGGGATGGCATGTATGATACCACCTTAATTAAACTGGCAACCCCTCAAGCGGCAGAGGGCACATACATTACGTTCTTTGGTGCTGATATGGAACAGGTCACTACAGCAAAAGAGTTTGTCCAGGCATATAAAGCCAAATATGGCGAGATAGGGCCGTTCTCAACCTATGCCTATGACGCCGCGAACATAGTCATTGAGGCTATAAAGAGGGCAGGTAAGAAGGATAGGGCGGCTGTATTAGCAGAGGTAAAGAAGACGAAGGATTTTCACGGGGCCATAGGAGTCACTAACTTTGATGCCAGGGGCGATACGTTGAATAAGATGATAGGCATATTTCAGGCATCAGGTTACAGGTTCAAATACATCGGCCCAGCAGAGCCTTAAAGATGTGGCGATAAATATGCATAAAATAATCCTGGCTTCTAAGTCAAAAGCAAGGCAGAAATTATTAAAAGATATTGGCATTAAATTTCGCATAGTAGAATCCAATGTAAAAGAAAGCAGGTCACTGAAGAAAAGATGCAGTGATTTAGTTATAGGGAATGCCTTAAGAAAAGCGGAAGACGTATCCGGAAGATTCAATTCAGGGGTCGTGATTGCAGCAGATACAGTAGTCTTAGTAGGAAGAAGGCTCATTGGAAAACCAAAAGACCTGTCA
This sequence comes from uncultured Planctomycetia bacterium, assembly GCA_964449965.1. GTDB lineage: Bacteria > Omnitrophota > Gorgyraeia > CAYVEO01 > CAYVEO01 > CAYVEO01. The sequence continues at coordinate 19,746 of CAYVEO010000045.1, read as the reverse complement.
GATGCATTTAAAACCCTGAGATTACTATCACAAAAACCACAATGGGTTTATACTGGATTAGCGGTCATAGATATTGATAACAATAAGACATTTATCACTTATGATAAGACTAAGATTTATATGCAGCGCTTGAGTGACGGGCAGATTAGAAATTATTTAAAGAGGGTTTCCCCGTTAGACAAGGCTGGCAGTTTTGACATACAGGGATTAGGAGGTATATTCATAGACCGCATAGAAGGTTGTTTTTATAATGTAGTTGGCCTGCCATTGGCAAAACTCGCCGGGATATTAAAAAAAACAGGGATAGATATCTTTTAAGAAAGCCTCTCTTGGTTAATTTGGTTCCGGAGAAGAGTTTGATTTAGATAAAGTCTTAGAAAGGTTTATAGATACGCGAATTTGAGCGTGCCCGTTGAAGTGGCTCTGCCTTATTACTGGGACATATACGAACCTGTTAGGGGGCATTTGACAGAGATTGCTGACAAGATTAAATCCTATGGCACGGGAGTTTTGAGTATACACGCTGTTCAGTCCCCTATTACAGACGAACGATTTAGAACGCGGGGCAGGGAAGTAGCAGATTTCGCGAAAAATTTTGGAGCAAAAAACAGTTGACAAAATTGAAATTTTGATGTATATTTTGTATTGTAACGCACAAGAATAGTGAATTTTAAGCAATAGGAGTGAATCTAATGGATAAAAATGAGATCAGGTCAATACTCAAGGATTGGAATGAGTGGGAAGGCCAGCAAGACATTGGCATAGTAAGGAGCGCCTATCTGGATAGATTGGGATCCCTTATTACGGGGTCTAATCAGGTAATAACTATAACAGGGCCGAGAAGAGCTGGCAAATCGTATCTTATGCGTCAGATGGCAAGAAGGCTTTCTGATAAAGGTGTAAGGAAAGAAAATATTCTTTTTGTTAATTTTGAAGATCCGCGTTTTGCATCTCTTGATACCAAGGTGCTTGCCCAAGTTTACGATGTTTATAAGGGTTTTTTTTCTCCTATTGATACGCCGTACATTTTTCTTGATGAAATTCAAGAAGTGACGGAATGGGAAAAATGGGTTCGCACTATGCACGAACTGAGGAAGGCCAAGATTATAGTGTCTGGATCGAATGCACAGCTTTTAAGCCGGGAATTAGGCACACTTCTTACCGGAAGGCATATTGATCTTACCGTATTCCCTCTATCGTTCGCCGAGTATTTAACGTTTAACAAAATGGAAGTCAATGGTGCTTTTGGCGTTCTTGGGAAAACTGCGGAGATAGACGGGCTTCTTCATAAGTACATAGAATCTGGTTCTTTTCCGGAAGTGGCTTTATCAGTGAAGAAAACGGAAGTTTTACTGAATTATTTTGATGACATTTTGACGAAGGATCTTTTAAAAAGATTTCGTGTCAGAAAAACTCCGGTGATGAAAGCCCTGATTAAGTATTATCTCAGTAATGCTGCGAATCTCGTATCGTTTACGTCAGTCGGGAAATTTCTACAAGCAAATCCACACACGATTGAGAAGTTTTCCGGATATTTAGAGGATGTTTACCTTATATTCCTGCTTAAAAGGTTTTCGTACAAGGTGAAGGAGCAGGAAAAGAGCCCGCGTAAGATTTACGGCATAGATACAGGATTATGTAATTCACTGGGCTTTAGATTTTCAGAAAATATCGGAAGACTGGCGGAGAATATCGTCTTTTTGACTCTAAAGAGAAAGCAGATACTTGATCCTCAAATAGAGCTTTTTTACTGGAAAGATGCCCAGCATCGCGAAGTTGATTTTGTTATTAAACATGGATTGGATGTAACAAGCTTGATTCAGGTTTGTTGGAACATGAGTGACGAAAAAACAAAGAATCGGGAATTGCGCAGCCTCCATAAAGGCATGAAAAATCTGAATATTACAAATGCGACTGTCATCACGGACGCAACCGAAGGAGAAGAAAACCTGAACGGTTATACGGTGAAGATAATTCCTCTATGGAAATGGCTTTTGGCCGAAGAAGGTATGCTAGGCCAATGAATGAGATCATGAAAAATGCCACAAAGTTTTTACAAAATTTGATTTACCGCGGTGGATATCTCAAGACGACAATAAAAGAAGGCGTTGCCGCGCTTAAGCCCTATGCGAAGGCCCTGGAAGTTGTTCATATAAAAATTGATTATCCTGCCCCATCCATAGTCTTTTATATATTAAGCAAAAAGACGAAAATCCCGCACTTTTTACTAAAGTATAATAGTTTTAACGAGTTTGAGTGTATTGGACGCAGATACCGTATAGTATTAACACCCGGCTTTGGCAGCAATTTTAATTTAGACAAACGTCTCGAGAAGGAAATTCGGGGAAAGGGTTTATATTGGAAATAAAAAATAATTGACAAGGGATACGTTCGAGGGTATAATATATCTCGTTTAGTGAAGTTGCGAAAATCGTAACATTAAAAAATAGGATATACACATGAAAAATGGCTATAAAAACCTCTCAAAAGATGAACTTTACCTTATTTCAAGGGCAGAGTTCGAGAAGCAAAAGCTGATTACCACGCAGTTTGCTCAAAAACTTTTTCCTGATAAGAACAAGGCTTCAAGAGTTCTTGTTTTTCTTATCCAAAAGGGGCGTCTTATCAGGATTGAAAAAGGCAAATATATTTTAGTTCCGATAAAAGCTCCCAATCAACAGTGGATGCCAAACGAATTCGTGGTTGCAGATCTGTGGATGGGGGCTACGCCTTATTATATCGGATATTTTACCATGTACAACTACTGGGGGTTTACTGAACAAATCCCTCGCACGATCTTTGTTTTGAATACCGCAAAGTCATGCAAAAAAGAGATAGGTGGCATTCGTTATGAGGCTGTAAAAATTGATCCAAAGAAATATTATGGTATTGAAAAAATAAAGGCAGAAGATCAAGAGGTGTGTATAAGCGATAAGGAAAGAACCCTGGTAGATTTCGCTTATAACCCATTAGGTTCCATGCGTAACTTCGAGATAACGTTACATGATAATCTCAACAGTATTGATATTGAAAAATTCATTCAGTATTTAAATAAATTTCCCGTTGTTTCTGTTAGAAAAAGAGCCGGGTTTTTACTTGAGAAATTAGGATGTCAGGATAAAGTGCTAAAACCATTGCGTAAGAGTATTGGCGAAAAGAGAGTGCTTGTGCTTCTCGATCCGTACAGCCAGTCTCGCAAAGGGAAAATAAATAAGGAGTGGAAAATCATTGTTAATCGATAGAGAAAAACTGAAAGATATTATTCCGGCGATTGCGGGTAAAATGAAATTTAGGCCTGCTATTGTAGAGAAAGACTATTATCTAACAGTTATTCTTAATAACATTGAAGCCCTGCTTACAGATAAAGTAGTTTTTAAGGGTGGGACATTGCTCAATAAGGCGCACCTTAATTACCGTCGGTTAAGTGAAGACTTAGATTTCACATATTATGCCCCCTTGTCGGCACGGTCACAGCGTTCTAAAGCGATTACGCCTATCCGCGAGAAGATGCCAGATTTCTTAAAGGCGCTTCAACTAACCAGCGACAAACCAGAGGGTGAGGGTTTTAACAATTCAAAACAGTACGTATTTAAAGTTAAATACCCATCGGTTTTAACGGAAAAAGACGATGTTATTAAGATCGAGATATCCCTGCGTCAGCCACCGCTTGATAAGCCTGTTCATACCGAGATCAAGCATTTTTATCAGGATCCTTTTACTGGCAAAGATTTGTTCCCGTCAGGGAAAATTTTGTCGCTGTCATGGAATGAAGCAGTTGCCGAGAAACTTAAGGCCGCTATATCCAGAAAAGACGTGGTAATAAGGGATTATTATGACCTTTGGTATATTTCGGAGTTTGGATTTGATTTTTATGATAAGAATTTTATCCAGATCTTTAAGGGTAAAGTAATCGATGAGGGCTATGCCGGTAATTACAAAGAAAACTTTGGATTTAGTGCTGATAAACTCTCATTTTTGCGTAAACAGATTGACGTCCTTCTTAAGCCGGTTATTCGTTCCGGAGAAGAGTTTGATTTAGACAAAGTCTTAGAGAGGTTTAATGAAATTCTCGGGGATAAAAAATTTCAGACATAATGTTCGGACCACAAAATGGGAAAAGTTTGGCTATTTAACTAAAATGAGATATACTCCTAATAAGTAATACCAATATGGAGGATAATACAAAATGAAAAATGCCACAGAGCTTTTGAAAAACTTAGTTCCGGCCAACGCCAGATGAATACTTTCTTTACCGCTGTTTTTTATATTTTAGGTAAAAAGACACGCATTCCGCACTACCTATTTGAGTATGACGGCTTTAACCGGCTTAAATATGTCGGAAGCAAATATCGCACAGTATTAACACCTGGGTTTGGAAACAATTTCGATTTAGATAAACGTCTTATGCAGGAAATCCTTAAAAAAGGTTTATATTGGAAATAACGGACAGCAAAGTTGGCGAAGCTCGCTGGTTCTCATAAACTGAAAACCAGCATAGAATTATATCTGAGATGCAAAAACAAATTTTTCATAACGTTGAGTGTAGCAAACGACGTGACATACTAAATAAAGAGGAATTAAAAGCGGTTAAAAAATCTATCACTGAGTCTATGCGATACATAAAGCCTTACAGTGGCCCGTCACGCACATGGTCCGCGAATCAGGATTCCTTGCGTGAAGGGTGCAATAGGCTGTCAGTGATTGTTTCTGATTTACCGGTTAATAAACAAACGGCGGAAGTCCTGGTGAACCTGCTTTTACGGTTGGATAGAAAGTTGTGTGTCGGAGGCGTGGACGACTCAAATGGTATCGTAGGCGGATTTATGACGGAGGTTGTTGAGATGCTTGAAGAATTTGCGAAAATTGGTCCTGACTGCATTGATGCATTCGAGTCTCTTGTTGGCATAGGAATTACTTGTTTTGAGTGGGAAGAGCCGCTTATTCGTATTTTAGATGAAAGAGATTGCCAATAATAAAAAGTAGAGAAATGGAGGATATTTTAAATATGTGTGAAGGTCATTCGTATGACAATCAAAGAAGTTACGCAGACGATTGTGGACAATATAGAGCCGAAGGTCTATCCGAAAGTCGAAGCCCGAAAAATTGAGGGGAAAGACTGTGTGGTTGTCGAGGCGCACGGGATCAATAGCCCGTATTTCGTTCATGGCCGGGCGTATATCCGCGTAGGCGAGTCCGACAAAGCCTTGAGTGCCCATGAAATCGAAACCCGCATCTTAAGCCGCAAGAAACTTCTCTGGGAAAACGAGATCTCCGAGTGTCAATTGAAGGATGTCGATGTCAAGACTCTTAAGGATTACATGAGGAGGGCTAACGAAGAGGGCCGTATAAATTTCAAGTATTCCAACGTGAAAACGACCTTGAGGAAATTGCACCTTTTAAGCGGGGAGAAACTGCTCAAATCGGCAGAGGTACTTTTTTGCAATGATAACTCCATGGAAGTCCAGGCCGCCGTATTCGCCGGTACCGATAAAATAACGTTTCTTGATATCAAAAAATTCAAAGGTAATATTTTCAGCCTGCGTCGGCAAGCCGAGGCGTATGTTCAAGAACATATCAAATGGCGCGCTGATTTATCCGAAAGCCGTCGCAAAGAAATCCCGGAGATTCCAGTTAGAGCGTTTTCCGAAGCCATCGGAAATTCGCTTTGCCACAGAGATTATGCGAATCCAAAAGGCAATGAAGTCGCTATTTTTAAAGATAGAGTCGATATTTATAATCCAGGCACTTTCCCTGATGAACTGGCGCCGGAGGATTTCATCAGAGGAGATGGGTATTCCATTCTTCGCAATCCTCTGATTGCCGAAACGATGTATTTATCCGCTGACATTGAAAAGTGGGCTAGCGGGCTTAAGAGAATTTATGATGAGTGCACTGCCGCTGGCATTAAGGTCGAATTTAAGCGCGTTAAGACAGGATTCGTCGTTTCTTTCCACCGGCCGAAATGGGAAGAAAATGAAGGGCTGGGAAAAAGTAGGGAGAAAAGTAGGGAGAAAGTCCTGCGGCTTATAAAGGAGAATCCTGCAATTACTATGCAGGAAATTGCGCAAGTTCTCAATTTGAGTCTTAAAGGTGTTGAGAAAATTATCCGAACATTGAAACAACAAGCACTTTTGCGTCGTATTGGTCCTGATAAGGGTGGGCATTGGGAGGTTGCTGGTTAATGCACGATTTGCACGATTGGTTAGAGGGAATAAAGGAGACACAAAGGCGCCAGAGGGGCAAGGAATTATTTAGAGAATTTTTGCGAGGTTGAGGACGCAAAGTGTTTGGCGAATTTTGCCCCCACCCAAAATTCGCCAAACACGAAAAGCCGAATCGTACCTTTGCATTACCAATTACAATGCTGCTAACTCAACCTGAAAAGCAGTAAAAAGGAACGGTTTAGCCAATTGGTGACATCTCAAAAATAAAGATCAACAATATGTGGAACGCATGCAACTCATAATCCACCGTGGCACTCAGGAAATAGGCGGTAGTTGTGTTGAATTAAGAACAGCTACTAACAGAATCCTGATTGATTTTGGCATACCTTTGGTTTCTTGCGACCTTCAGCCGTTCGACGTAAATATGCTTAAAGGTAAAACTATAGAGGAACTCAAAACCCAGGGCATCCTTCCTGACATAAAAGGGCTTTATAAGGATGAGGGAAAAGGTATAGACGGAATACTGATTTCTCATTCTCACTTTGACCACTATGGGTTCCTACAATATGTAAATCCAGAAATACCGATTTATTTAAGCCGGGGTGCAGGCCTTCTTATTGAAGTCTCAAATATCTTTATTCCCACCAAGTTTATAACAAACAAAAAATCGATGTATTTGAAATTAACAGGAATAAAAACAAGATACTTATGCTTGCACGAGATAATTCCATCTTTCCGCTTATAGTGAAAAATATAGACGGTATTCAGGGTACTAAAATAATATATTCAATGTGGGAAGGCTACTTGGCAGATAAATTCAGGAGTTTTTGCGCTCAGAAAAATTTAACAATTGAACATGTTCATACAAGCGGCCATGCGGCGTTAGAAGACTTAAAAGTTTTTGCCAATGCTTTAAATACTAAGAGATTGGTGCCAATACATACTTTTGAAGGGAAGCAGTTCCCCGCTTTATTTCAGAATGTCAAAGTGTTGGAGGATGGTGAGGTGTTAGATTTTTCTGTTGGGTAATTTGGAAAAAATAACACTTGACATTACCTCCCTAATGCTATACACTTATTAATAAATGTATAGAAATAGGAAATGTTTTTATGGGCGCTAAAGAGGCAGAACTTATAAATTTTCTCAAGAAAAGGGCTGGCCTTGCCAGCTACGCGGAAATCATAGAAGCTGGATTTAATAAATCTCTCCTTAAGACTATCCTGAATTCCGCCCGGATTCATAAAGTAGACCGTGGTCTGTATAGACTATCGGATGGTTCTACTCTCTCAAACCCGGATCTTGTAGCTGCGTCAATCAAGGTCCCAAAAGGGGTGGTATGTCTTCTTTCTGCCCTTGCCTTTCATGAAGCAACAATTGAAATACCTCGTTGTGTGGATATATCTATTCCAAGGGGAACTCATGCGAATAGGATTAAATATCCTCCAGTCAGATTTTACCGCTTTTCGCCCAAGACATGGGAAGCCGGGATTGAAGAACGTGAAATTGAAGGTCACAAGATCAGAATTTACAACCTTGCCAAGACGATTGCCGATTGTTTTAAATTCCGCAATAAAATAGGCATAGACGTTGCGAGATATGCCCTCAAAGTTGCTATTACGGAAAAAGGTATAAAGCCAAAAGAAATTACGCATTACGCCAAAGTTTGCCGCATTGATAATATAATAAAGCCAATACTGGAAGCCATGCTATGAAAAAGGATATCAAGAACATACAGGCTTCTGTCCGGGCACGGCTTCAAAATAAAGCGAAAGAAGCTATCTGCCCGTTTTCAGAAATTCTGCAATATTATGGGATGGAGAGATTTCTTTACAGATTTAGCCGTTCCAAATATGCAGGAATTTGAATGGGAATGGAAACCATCCGGACCGTGGAAATAGTAGAAAAGACGGAGATAAAAGGTGCAAGACAAATCAAAGAAAAGCAAAATCTACGAAAACGCTATAAAGAATTGGCCGGAAGATGAAAGGCCAAGGGAAAAGTTATTGAAATTTGGTGAACATACATTAACAAACGCTGAATTATTAGCAATTCTTTTACGAACAGGTGTTAAAGGAAGCAGCGCTGTAGATTTAGGCAGAAAGATTATTGCAAAATTCAAGACCTTCCGCAACATGAGCCACACAGACTTGAGGGATTGGAAGGAATTTAAAGGTTTGGGGCAAGCCAAAATAGCCCAAATCCGAGCTGCTTTAGAAATTGGAAGAAGATTTAGAGAGATTGAAGCAAAAGAGGAAAAAATAAAAATCAAATTAGCACAGGATGTAGTGAACCTTCTTATGCCGCGTATGAGAGATTTAAAATTTGAAGTCTTTAAAGTTTTACTTTTAGATGGGCAGAACAAAGTCACCAATATATTAGACATTGAAGGCACAGTTACTCATGCGAACCCAATTATTAGAGAAATTATGTCCAGGGCTTTGCAAAATTTCGCAACATCTATAATTTGTGTTCATAATCATCCCTCTGGTGACCCAAGACCAAGTCAAGAAGACAAAAGCTTTACTAAAGAACTTGTTAATGCAGGAAAAATAGTGCAAGTTAAAATATTGGACCATGTAATAATTGGTGATAACAAGCATTATAGTTTCGCTGATGAAGGGTTGATATGAATAACGGAAAGATAACACTATCGCAACTTGAACAATATTTATCAAAAGCCGCATGGATTTTGAAAGGGCCTGTGGATGCGGCTGATTTTAAGGTTTATATCTTTCCGCTACTTTTCTTTAAGCGAATATCAGATGTTTATGACGAAGAATACCAGCAAGCTTTATCTGAATCAGGGGGTGACGCTGAATACGCCAGCCTTCCTGAATTCCACCGGTTTATTATCCCTGAGGATTGTCACTGGAATGATGTGCGAGAAGTAACCACCAATGTTGGACAGGCATTGCAGTACGCTTTCAGGGAGATAGAAAAAGCAAACCAGAAATTTCTTTACGGTATTTTCGGAGACGCTCAGTGGACAAATAAAGAACGCCTTTCAGATGAACTATTAATGAACCTTATAGAACATTTCTCTCAGCATAATCTTTCCAATAAAAATGTAGAGCCGGATATTTTAGGGCAAGCGTACGAATATCTTATTAAGCATTTTGCCGATCTTACCAATAAAAAAGCGGGAGAATTTTATACGCCGCGGTCGGTTGTAAATTTAATGGGACGCATTATTGACGCAAAATCCGGCGAATCAATTTATGACCCTGCGTGTGGTACCGGAGGGATGCTTCTTGAATGTATTAATCATCTCAAAGAAAACAATCAAGATTACAGAACGCTCAAGATATTCGGACAGGAGAAAAATCTTACAACATCAACCATTACACGGATGAATATGTTTCTTCATGGGGTGGAAGATTTTACCGTTGTCCGCGATGATACCTTACGTAATCCCGCGTTTTTTGAAGGGGACAACTTAGCTACATTTGATTGCGTGATAGCGAATCCCCCATTTTCGCTTAAAAAATGGGGCGCGAAACAATGGGAGAAAGATCCTTATGGTCGCAATATTGCCGGTGTGCCGCCAGATAGCAATGGAGATTTAGCATGGGTTCAACATATGGTGAAATCTATGGAATATCCCAATGGGCGTGTTGCTGTTGTGCTTCCGCATGGAGCCTTATTCCGTAAAGGCAAAGAGGGTAAAATCCGAGAACATCTTTTAAAAATGGATGTTGTTGAAGCGGTTATTGGGTTAGGCCCGAATATCTTTTACGGCGCGCAGATTTCCGCCTGTGTTTTGATATTCCGGGCAATGAAGAAAAAGAATAAGAAAAATGAAGTCCTCTTTATTGATGCTTCTAATCAGGTACGAGTGGGCAGGGCGCAAAACTTTCTGGACAAACAACACATAGAACGTATTTATGGATGGTATCGCGATTATAAAAATGTCCAGGACTACGTTAAAGTTGCCTCTCTTGATGAGATTAAAGCGAATGATTTTAACCTGAATATTCCGCTTTATGTGGAGAAGAAGACTGAGGACACCCTACCGACAGTAAAAGATGCGTTTAAAAGTCTCAAAACGGCATTTCGGGAAACGGTTAAAGCGGAAGATAAGATGAAAGAACAATTGAAAAGGTTTGGATTATTATGACTTCCGAAGAATTAGTTGCCTGTTTATCTCAAGGGGAAGGAGTGCGGATAGAATTTAAAGAAGCTGAAACAAGTATGCCTTCTTCGTTGTATGAAACAATTGTGTCTTTTTCAAACAAAGACGGTGGGATCATATTGCTTGGCGTTGGGGATAAGAGTACGATATACGGCGTGAACCCTGCGTATATAGCTGAGATGAAACAGAACATCACAACCGCGTGTAATAATCCTGAATTTATAAATCCTCCAATTTCTCTAACCCCTATTCAGGTTGAATATGAAGGTAAGCAGTTACTCGCGCTGAAGATCCCGATTAGTTCTCAGGTTCACAAGATTAATGGTGTGATTTATGACCGCGAAAATGACAGCGATATAAAAGTGACAGATCACACGCGAATCAGTGATATATATTTTAGAAAACGAGATGTATTCACTGAAAATCAAATATTCCCTGCGGTCACGCGCAATGATTTAAAAGAAGATTTGTTTGTTCAAATCAGAAAAATTATTCAAGGCGTCAATACGGACCATCCGTGGCTTTCAATGTCCAACGAAGAAATGTTGCGCAGTGCGTCTTTACGAACCAAAGACTACGAAACTGGGCAAGAAGGGTATTCTTTGGCATGTATTCTTCTGTTTGGTAAAGATGAAGTGATTCAGAATATCTTACCTGCCTATAAAATTGATGCCTTAGTTCGAAGAGAAGACATAGATCGATATGATGATAGATTGATATTAAGAACAAATCTTATTGAAACGTATCAAGAACTTATGAATTTTGTTCGAAAGCATCTGCCGTCAAAGTTTTATCTGGAAGCAGATCAAAGAAAAGATTTACGAGACTTAATTTTTCGAGAACTTATCGCGAATATTCTTTGCCAGCGCGAATATACAAGCCATTATGAAACGACCTTCATTATTTATAAAGACAAAGTTGTTGCAAAGAATCCCAATAAACCGGTTTTTCATGGATTGTTAAATGTCCATACATTTAGTCCATACGCGAAAAATCCTAATATCAGAAAAGTCTTTGCAGCATTATCGTGGGCCGATGAACTGGGATCAGGAGTTCGCAATATAACAAAATACTTACCGCATTATGTTCATTCTTCGGCAACTCCTATTTTTCAAGAAGATGAACATTTTATGACAGAAATTCCTTTGCGTATTTTTACTTGGGGTGTCGCAGCAGACCAATTCATTATTACATACTTTAATCATATCCCTGATGAAATCCGGACTGATTTGACGGCAAAAATGAAAAATATACCGGTAGATTATGATATAGAATCTATGGGATTCAATGTGTTTATAGAACACATAGTATTAAAATGGATCGAAAAGGGGGGTAAGTTGCCGAATTCAAGAGTCTTTGAAAATAAAGGACTTAGGGAAATGATTTCTCAAAAAGGGGTAAGTGCACTTCAAAAAGGGGGTAAGTTGTTTGATAAGCGGACAGAGTGCTTTTTTTCAATTTTACTAAGTGCGCTGGATGCTATTTTTCTTTCGGATTTAGCCGAAAAACTTGGTTACAGTAAACGCGATAAATTTAAAGAAATGTATATAGACCCTTTGATGAAAGATGGATTGTTAGCATATACTATTCCTGATAAACCGACATCGTCCAAGCAGCAATATATTATCACAGAAAAGGGTAAACGCTTTTTGGGAGGGTTTGAGATATAGTATGCTAACACAACAAAATTTAGAAAGATATTTATGGGGCGCAGCCACACTCCTACGCGGGTTAATAGACGCCGGAGATTATAAACAGTATATTTTCCCGCTGTTATTCTTTAAGCGTATCTGTGATGTGTATGATGAAGAATATAAACAAGCGATAGAACAGTCTGGCGGCGATTTGAAATTTGCCGAGTTTGCAGAAAATCATCGATTCCAGATTCCTAAAGGGGCTCATTGGAAACATGTGCGGGAGAATACTCAAAATGTAGGTATGGCTATTCAAAAAGCCATGCGTCAGATTGAGAAGGCTAATCCTGATACGCTCTTCGGAATATTTGGTGATGCCCAATGGACGAATAAAGACAGATTAAACGATGAAACCATTATTAACTTACTGGAAAATTTTTCATCACAAACCCTGATATGAAGAATTTAACTAAATTAAGTCTTGAAAAAGTTGAAATTCTACAGAAGGGTGCAAAAGATTTTTATTCTGAATATTTTGATAATTATGGGGATAAAATAGTTAAACTTTATAAAAAGTTTGATGAGCAAGAGATTGTTTTTGAATAAAAAATGAAAGTATCAATCTATATCCGAGTATCTACCGAAGACCAAGCTAAAGAAGGCTATTCTCTTGGGGTACAGAGAGAATATCTTGAATCTTTTGCTAAGCGTGAAGGTTTTGAAATATTTAAGGTTTATCAAGATGATGGCATAAGCGGTTATTCTACCGAGCGTCCTGCCTTAAAAGAACTGCTTAAAGATGCCAAAGGCAGAAAGTTTGATTTGGTTTTGGGATGAGAAAAAAGATTCAGCGCCACGGGCGCTATTATGTATATATTGTCGAGAGCAACAGCGGTACATATTACACCGGATATACGAATGACTTGGCGAAGCGGATTAAAGAGCACAGTCAAGGCAGCCGCGGGGCGAAATATTTAAGAGGGAAATTGCCGGTAAAGCTGGTTTATGTGAAAGAGTATCAGTATTATAAGAAGGCAGTGCAGGAAGAATCGCGGATAAAGAAATTGAGGCGCTATCAGAAAGAACAATTGATAAATGGGTTTAAGGCAATATAATAAACAAAAGCAATTACTCCAAACTCAAAGCGGCGGGAAAATTTCTCGGCAAAAACCGCCTCTATATTTTACTCGCCTGAGTTCGGAGTGCCATCCGAAAGTTTTTATAAAAACTTTCGGATGTCAGATGAATGACAGGGATTCGGAGATTATAAAGGGGATGCTGATTGAGAGGGGGTTTGTCTTCACTATCAACATTGAGGAGGCGGATGTTATACTTTTCAATACATGCAGTGTCAGGGAGCATGCTGAGGAGAGGGTCTGGGGGAAACTTGGGATGTTAAAGGGATTGAAGGAAGAGCGGCCAGGGGTCATATTTGGCGTGCTTGGCTGTATGGCACAGAACTATAAGGAAGCGATATTTAAAAAGGCGCCTTATGTGGATTTGGTGTGCGGGACAGGGAACATTTATGAACTTCCGGACCTGCTTGAAAAATTATTGAACGACAGGGATAAATATATTGCTGTTGACAGGCTTGAGAGGCCGGACAGGGATAATGGGACTGGGGCCATTAATTACAGGGAAGGGTCTATACGAACCTATGTTACTATCATGGAGGGGTGCGATAATTTCTGCTCTTATTGTATCGTGCCTTATGTGCGGGGCAGGGAGAAGAGCAGGTATCCTGAAGATATATTGAGTGAGATTCGCGGCCTGGCACAGAGGGGGTTTAAAGAGGTAACGCTTCTGGGACAGAATGTTAATTCTTATGGGCGCGGGTTAGATGCTGGTATTGATTTTACCGGACTTTTGAAGATGGTGAATGGCGTGGACGGGATTGTGCGGGTCAGGTTCGTTACGAATCATCCTAAGGATGCGGGCGTTCAACTATTTCAGGTTATGGCTGAATTACCAAAGGTATGCGAGCATATACACCTGCCGGTTCAATCTGGCTCAGACAGGATATTGAAGGCGATGAACCGGGGGTATAAAGCAGAAGATTACAGGCGGCGCGTTGAGGATTTGAGAAAATGGGTTCCCGGGTGCAGTATAACGACTGACATCATTGTAGGTTTTCCTGGCGAGGAGGAAAGGGATTTTCAGGATACGCATGAACTGATAAAGGATATAGGGTTTGACAGCGCTTTCATCTTCAAATATTCTCCCAGGAAAGGAAGCGGTGCATGGGACTTTAAGGATGATGTGCCACGGGAGGTAAAAGAGGAGAGGAATCAGATACTGCTTGAACTACAGGACAAGATAGCCCTTGAGAAGAATGGAAGGCTAATTGGTGAAACGGTAGAAGTGCTCGTTGAAAAGAAAGGGCGGAATAAGGGTGAAGGTGATTGTCCTGTGTGGAAGGGCAGGAGCAGGACGAATAAGAAGGTGGCATTTTGTGACGGGGATGGGGATTTATATGGGGAGTTGGTAGAGGTGAAAATCGCGGGGGTGGAAAAAGAAACTTTACTTGGAGTGAAAAATATGGTATAATTGTAGCGATTTAATGACAGGCGGGACGCCTGTCCTACTCCGCGAAGAGTCTAAGAATTGTATGGAATTTCAAAAGCGAGATTGCTTCGCTGACGCTCGCAATGACAAGCAAGGGATCTTCAATGACAACGAGGGACCTTGCGCGCAATGACAAATAGTATGAGAATATATAGAATAATTATCATGATTTTGATACTTGCCGGGTTGGCTGTTCCTCTCTATGGTAGGATAGAGATACAGGAGCCGAGTTCTAAGGAAGGGACCGTAATCGGCGGGGAGATGGGGGACAGGAGCCTTGATAGAATAAAGGTATTCTTTCTTAAAGGGGATTATGCAAAGACTATCAAGGACTGCGAGTCTCTCCTTAAACGTTTGCCGAGAAAAGGGGTGAAGGAAGAGGCATATTATCTGATAGGCGTATCCTGTCTGAAAGAGGGGAATACTGATAAGGCTCAAGAGACCTTTAATCTTATTCTCAAGGAGTTTCCAAAGGGAAAATTGTTGGACCGTGTCCATTTGGGCATAGGGGATTCCTGGTTTTTAAGAGGTGATATTGACAAGGCATTGGGGGTATATAACAATATTTTAGAAAAATTCCCTGATAGCACTTTCTTAAGTATAGTCTTGTCCAGGCTGGGGGAATGTTATCAAAAACAGGGGGAATGGGCGAAGGCGAGGCATTGCTATGAGAGGTTGACGAAAGAATATCCGCTCAGCATAGAGGCAGGTAAGGTTAATGATATTTTGAAGAGCGATGAGTTCGTCTTTACTGTCCAGGTAGGTTCTTTCAGGGATAAGAAAAATGCTGAAAGACTCAAAAGCGCCCTGATTAATAAGGGATATGACGCCTTCATAGTAAAAGGCTCTACAGGGCAAACTAATCTATACCGTGTGCGGGTAGGAAAGTTTAATACAAGGGTTTCGGCAGAATCTTTAGAGAGGCAGATTAAGGATGAGGGTCTGCCGACGGCGATATTTCCGTGACATGATAATCTTTATATTAGGGCCTACTGGGGTTGGTAAGACGGAACTGTCCATCCCGTTTGCAAAGAGGGTTGGCGGAGAAATCATATCCTGTGATTCTATGCAGGTCTATAAGGGTATGGATATAGGCACCTCAAAGCCATCGCCGCTTTTGAGGGAAGCAGTTCCTCATCATTTGATTGATATATTGGAGCCTGATGAGGATTACAGTGCCGCTGAATTTAGCAGGAGGGCAAGACCCGCTATAGACGAGATAATGGGGAGAGGACGTCTCCCCATAATTGTAGGCGGGAGCGGATTGTATGTTCGTGCACTGGTGGACGGGTTATTTGACGATTCTCCTGCCAATTGGACATTAAGGCTTGAGATTGAGAAGGAGGCCGAGCTTTACGGGAAATCCTATCTCCATAAAAGGCTTGAACTCGTGGACCCCCAGACTGCATCCAGGCTTCACCCCGGGGATTTGAGAAGGGTTGTGAGGGCGCTGGAGGTATATGAAAAGTCAAGGTTACCTATCTCGTTCCATCATAAAGTGACAAAGGGTATCAGGGATGAGTTTCCTATGCTCTTCATAGGATTGTGCAGGGAAAGAGATGAACTTAAAAAGAGAATAGAAGAACGCATTGAAGATATGTTCAGGGCCGGCTTAGTTGATGAAGTCCGTTTATTAGAATCACGTGGTCCGATGGGCAGGATGAGCAGTCATGCATTAGGTTACAAAGAGACGGCAGGATATTTAAGAGGTGAGTATTCCTTAGATACTGCGAAATATTTGCTCAAGAGGAATACAAAATGGTTTGCTAAAAGACAGATGACGTGGTTTAAGAAGGACAAAAGAATCCAATGGATAAAGTTGACAGAAGGTGAGGATTTAGAAATGGTGGTAGATTATATGATGGAGTTGATAGATATTGGAGCGTGCCATACTTGTAACGGTTGATTTTAACAGCCGCCATTTAGAGGTTGAGGCTGAATCCGGCGAACTCAGAGAACTCGCCAGGTCAAGCGGGGCATTGGTGGTGGAGGAATTGATATGTAAAAGAGAAAAGGTTGACCCTGTCTCTTTCGTAGGTAAAGGCAAGGTGGGAGAGATTAGTGCTTTATGTCTTAAGGATAAAGCAGACGTAGTAATATTTAATGATGAGTTAAGTAGTACCCAGCAGAGGAACCTTGAGTCTGCCTGCGGCGGGGATGTTAAGGTTATTGACAGGACCCAGTTAATCCTGGATATATTTGCACAGCGTGCCAGAAGCCAGGAAGGTAAGATTCAGGTGGAATTAGCCCAGCTTACTTACCTTCTGCCGAGGCTGGTCGGGAAGGGGGTAATGCTTTCACGTCTGGGAGGCGGTATTGGCACGAGGGGTCCAGGTGAGCAGAAGCTGGAAGTGGATAGAAGGCGTATAAGGACCAGGATTACCAGATTAAAACGGGAACTTAAAGAGACAGAAAGCAGGAGGACGTTATTCAGAAAGAAAAGAGAAAGGTTCCTTATCCCTACGATTGCTATTATAGGATATACCAACGCCGGTAAGTCTGCCTTACTTTCTTCTTTAACAGGCGTTTCTACCCCTGTAGAGAACAGGTTATTTACGACGCTTGACCCATTGACGAGGAAGTTTATCCTGCCTAACAATCAAAAGGTGCTGTTTACCGATACGGTTGGCTTCCTCCATAGATTACCCCACCATCTTATTGAGGCATTTAAGGCTACATTAGAAGAGGTTATAGAAGCGGATATATTAGTTCATGTCCTTGACATATCTACGCAGGGCGCCAAAGAGCGTAGTTTTGCCGTATATGAGGTGCTGGACGAACTTGGCGTAAAAGGCAAACCCATTATTACGGCTCTGAACAAGATAGACAGGATAGAGAATGCCGCCGTTATAAACAGGTCCGTCAACGAATTTGAAAATAGCATACCAATATCTGCACTTTATAAGAAAAATCTGGAACTATTGTTAGACAAAATAACCTCCATTGTCTCGTCAGTTATGAGGGATATAAATATTGTGATTCCATACGAAAAAATGCAGATGGAGAATCTTATATATAAGGAGGGGACGGTATTCAAAAAGGAATATAGAGATACCGGGATATACATTGAGGCGCAGGTTCCTTACCTGATAGCCCAGAGGATAAATGACGAGGTGAGGCCAGAATGAGTCACATTCCTGAATTGATTAACCATGTTCTTAAAAAGGGTATGGAAGGCATATCTACCAGTGAAGGAGGCATCTTTCTCGTAGACAGGGATAAGCAGGAATTAAATTTGAGGATGGTATTTGGTAAAAGAGATGAGAAATCTGATAGGGGATACAGGCTAAAGCTGGGCGAAGGGATAGCAGGAAGGGCTGTCTCTGAAGACAGGCATATTGTCCTTCATGAGGTACAGGAGAAGTCCCTTTTAAATTATGCGGCAGGGACAGGCGAGGAAAGGTCTATTCTATGTGTCCCTCTAAAGTTAAGCGCTAGATTAGTAGGTGTGGGTTATCTGTCTACTGAGAGATTCCATAATTTCAGTGAGGAAGAGATAACCTCATGGACCTCTGCAGGAGAGGTTGCGGCACAATTATTACTGCTTGAGGATATATACGAAGGCAGAGGTGATAATAGCGAGGCAGACTATGTCAACCGTTCAAGGTCTGATTTACTCATGTTAGTCACCCATGAGATTCGTGCTCCGCTCACCGTAATCAAGGAAGGCATATCCCTCATTTGTGACGGGGTCATTACGGACAAGTTATGGGAGGGACGCAGGGTAAATTTTCTTGAGGCTATAAGGCATGAGGTTGACAGACTGAGCCGCCTGATACAAAATCTTGCGGCACTGGCAAGGATGGATTTAGGGAAGACAGACCTGATAATAAACCCTGTCTCTATAACAGCATTACTTGATGATGTGGCAGAGTTGATGTCTCCAATGGCGAAGAAAAGGCGCATCTTAATTGTGAAGGACGTACCTTTGACTTTGCCTGATGTCCCGGCTGACCGTGACAAGCTAATGCAGGTAATAATAAATCTGCTGAGCAATGCTATTAAATTCACCCCTCAGGATGGGAGGATTATTATAAAGGCAGGGATGGAGCAGGATTACATTAAGATATGTATAGAGGATAATGGAATGGGCATTCAGAGAGAGGAACTCCCTCGTATCTTTAATAAACTTTACAGTCTTAATACGTCATCAACCCGCTCTTCGGATGGGATGGGGTTGGGGCTTTATATTTCCAAAGCCATTATTGATTCACACGGCGGTAAGATATGGGCTGAGAGTGAAATCGGGAAGGGAAGCAGGTTCTTCTTTACGCTTCCGCAAAATGCAGGCTTATTACATAAAATACATGAAGAAGAAAATCCTTGTAGTAGATGACGAGGCACATATCATTAAGATAGTAAAAGCAAGGCTTGAGGCAAATAACTATGAGGTCTTGACTGCCTATGATGGATTGAGCGGCATAGATAAGGCAGTGAAATTTAAGCCGGACCTTATACTTCTTGACCTGATGATGCCGATAATGGACGGCTATGAGGCGTGCCGTAGGTTAAAGGCTGACCCGGATACAAAGGGTATCCCTGTTTTAGTATTTAGCGCTACCAGCCAGCCGAACGTTATAGAAAAGGCGACCCAGGCAGGTGCTGCAGATTTTATAGAAAAACCATTTGATGGAGATGTGCTGACATACGAGATAGATATGATTGTAAACAGGCGGAAAGGTGGAGAAAAAGAGGATATTAGTAATAGATGATGAACCTAATCTTTTAGAAGTCATCAGGCTCAGGCTTGAGGCGAATGACTATGAGGTTCTGACTGCCCAGGACCCGTTAGCGGGATTAGAGATTGCCAAGGAAGAAATGCCTGACCTTATTATCATGGATGTGATTATGCCAAAGGTGAACGGGTTGAGGTTACTCAGAATATTAAAGCGGGAGGACGAGACAAAAGATATACCCGTAATCATTCTTTCAGTAAAATGGCACGATAATAATCACAAGGCAGGGGTGGATGCCGGCGCAGATTACTATCTTACGAAGCCCTATGACCCAAAGGAATTATTAGATACGGTAAAAAAGGCACTTGGAGTAGGGGCTTGATTTATCAAGCCCATCGGGTTCGATGAATCGAACCTGACAGCTAAAAATCGGGTCGGATAAATCCGCCCCCTACAAGTCTGCCGAGGGGCGTTAAATTTAATATAATTTCCTTTTTAGGTTATTGTAGGGGCGACATTTATGACGCCCTTTACTATGAGGGCAGATTTATTAAATCCTGAATAAATATGGATAG
>CAYVEO010000044.1:274-22689 GCA_964449965.1 uncultured Planctomycetia bacterium | reverse complement strand
GATAATAGAATATGTTCTCTGCCGTAAACCCTGCAATCAAATCCATCTTTTCCTTCGGGATATTGACCTTTTCCTTGTCCCTGTTTGCAAAATTCTCAATGGCTATCTTCACAATATCCCTTGCTATAGAGACTGCATTTTCTTCTTTAAACTCTATATGCTGCATCCCTGGGAATTTTGCCTTAGGATGAGTTGAGATTACCTTAGTATGAAAACAGGCGGCGATATTTGCAAGACCAGGCATTATACACTGGACATCTACCAGCATCACTTCAACTGCACCTGTAATAATAGCCAATTCCTGCTGCAGGAAATTCCCTGCTACAGGCACGCCCCGTCTGACAAGAATCTCATTGGCAGTGCAGCAAATCCCTGCCACGTTTATCCCGCGAGCCCCTGCCTTATGGGCTAATTCAATCATCTCTTTTTCTCTCGTTACTGTTACTATTACATCAGACAAGAGCGGCACATGTCCATGGATTACCAGATTTATTTCATCCTCTTTCAATACCCCTAAGTTAGCCTTTGCCCTTATGGGCTGTGGAGAACCAAAGAGTATGTCACTCAGCTCAGTAGCTATCATAGAGCCGCCCCATCCGTCAGTAAGTGCCGCCTTCATCCCCCCTAAAAGTAAATTTCTATAGTCATTATCCACGCCCATATTCGTCCGGGACATTGCCTCAACAACCTCCCTGTCAATACCCCTCGGCATAATACCCAATTTTCTCCACGTGCTAACTTGTTTACCAGGTGCCCTATGTGCGAATATGAGTTCCCCTTCCTGCTGTCCAAATTGGAGAAGTAGTTTCTCAGCGAGTTCTTTGGCTATATCTTCCTTAGCCCTTGAATCTGTCTTTATGCCGCATTCTTCTGCAATAACCTTTAGTTTTGCCTCATCTTTTATACTGTATCCCTGAGCAGTACCTTTAGATGCTAAAAGAAGTGTCTGGGCTATCTCTCTTCCATGGTCAGAGTGGCATGAGGAACCTGCTGCTATGTGCCTCACCAAATTCCTGGCAGAGATAGTATCCATATCCGCACCGCATATACCATACCGTGTCTTTTCAACATTTGGGCGTATGCGGCATGGCCCTAAGTTACAGTTCTTACAGCATAGCCCGGTCGTCCCAAATGTGCATAAAGGCTGCATAGCATCGTGCCTGTCCCATACAGTAGAGGCTTTTATCTTTTCTGCCTTCTCCAGCATGGCAATGGTAGCCGTATCCTGAATCTTTTCTTTTGAATTAGCCATATTTCTATCCTCTTAAATTAAGCCGACCAAGGTCGGCAACTACAATATTATTGAAATTACTAAGCGTTTAACTTGTTCGCTATCTTTTTAATCCCCTCCACAATCTTGTTATTGCCATTTGTAACCATGCCGCTCCTATCAGATTCTATTATATCTTCATCATAAGGCAGGAATCCAAGGATATTGAAATCCGGCATTGCATCCCGTAAGAATTTCTCTTCATGGGCATTACGAACCTTATTGGCTATGGCAGATATTTTGTTCACCCCTAAATCCGTAGCCAGTTTTTTAATTTTATATGCAGTCTCTACGCTCCTCTGTGATGGTTCTACTATGACGAGCATCCTATCTACTGCCTCAGCTGTCCCGCGGCCTAAATGCTCTATCCCGGCAGCCATATCAAGAATAACAATTTCATCCCTTTCCAATAATATATGTCTTAAGAACGATTTTAAAAATGTATTCTCAGGACATGCACAACCCCCGCCGCCCTTGCGAATCGTCCCCATCACGAGCAGTCTCACACCATTGTGACTGACAGAGAACTTATCAGGTATATCTTCCACCTTTGGGTTTAGTTTAAAATAAGCGCCTGTAGAGCCGGGCTTAGCACCTGTCCGCTCTTCTATGAGTTTATCTAATTCTATAAGCGGGGTTATCTTAACGTCACCGGGGATACCCATGCACCTTGCTAAATTAGCATCAGGGTCCCCATCTATAACCAGAACCTTCTCACCATAATCGGCATATACCCTGGCAAGTAGTGTAGTAATTGTAGTCTTGCCCACCCCCCCTTTACCGGTAATAGCAATTTTCATTCCGCCCTTTGCTCTTTCACGCACTCCACGCAGTTACGCAAAAGCATAGCCACTGTTAAAGGTCCAACGCCGCCAGGGACAGGCGATATAAATGAACATTTCTCCTTTGCCTTATCAAACTCCACATCCCCGACAGTCTTCATCTTCTTCTTTCCATTTTCATCAACTACAGGCTGCCCTTGAGCATCCAGGACAGGGACTCTGTTAATACCCACATCAATAACGATTGCCCCATCTTTTAGCATGTCCGCCTTAACAAGATTAGGCTTGCCTGCTGCAATTATAACAACATCAGCCCTCTTAGTATGCTCGGCTAAATCCCTCGTTGCTATGTGGCAGACCGTAGGAGTAGCAGACTCCAACTGGGACTGGAGTAAAAAGAGTGCGATGGGCTTACCAACTATTTCGCTGTGCCCCACTACAACTACTTCCTTGCCTTTTAGACTAACCCCGCTTGATTTTAATAATTCTATCGCGCCCCTTGCAGTGCATGGTGCTATCTTAGGGTCACCATATACCAGCATACCCATATTAAAAGGGTGCATCCCTTCCACGTCTTTCAGAGGAGATATTCTCCTCTGGACCTTTCTGGTATTAACATGTTTAGGAAGAGGCATCTGTAAGATTATGCCTGTCACTTTCTTATCGTTATTAAGTCCTTCTATAACACTTAGAAGCCCTTCTTCTGTAATATTCTCCGGGACTTCTTTGAGCTCATATTCAATGCCTATCTCGTTACATGCCTTTTTCTGCTGGTTCACATAAATTCTTGAAGCAGCATTTTCTCCGACCTGCACTGCTACTAAGTGCGGCACACTATTTGACTGCTTTAAGGCCTTTATCTCACTAATCAATCCCTCCCTGATGCTCGCCGCCAACTTCTCACCATCTAAAATAACCGCCGCCATATATATCTCCCTTTTAAATTAGGCCGGGCAAGCTCGGCAACTACAATATTTTGAAATCCCTGTACTCTAAAATAATCCTACAACCTTCCCATCTTTATCAATATCAACCATCGTTCCACAAGGCACCGATGGTAAACCAGGCATAGTCCTCATATCTCCGCACAGGGGGTATAGGAACCCAGCACCTATTGAGGCACGAATATCCCTTATAGGAATGGTAAATCCTGTAGGTCTTCCTTTCAATTCAGGGTCATGCGAGATTGAAAGATGGGTTTTTGCCATACATATTGGGAGTTTGTCATAACCGCGCTGGGTATAAAGTTTTATCTTCTCTTCTGCTATAGGAGAATACTGAACATCCTTTGCACCGTATATCTCTGTAGCAATCTTACGAATCTTGTCCTTAATAGGTATGTCAAGCTGGTAAAGAAATTTAAAATTGGACGGTTTATCAGACGCTTTGACTACTGCCTTAGCCAGGTCCTTGCCGCCTTCACCGCCCTTAGACCATACCTCACTTACAACCGCATCTTCAGCCCCTGCATCCTTTGCCCTTTTCTTTACCGCCGCGATTTCATTATCAGTATCACTCGTAAACCTGTTAATCGCCACTACAACAGGCACCCCGAATAATCTTATATTCTCTATATGTTTTTCAAGATTAGGACACCCTTTCTCTACGGCATCTATATTCTCTTTTAATAGCCCTTCATCCAGCGGCTTACCTGCCACAACCTTAAACTTACCGCTGTGCATCTTGAGTGCCCTGATAGAACAGACTACTACTACTGCACTCGGGACCAGTCCGCTATATCTGCATTTGATATCAAAGAATTTCTCTGCACCGCAGTCAGCGCCAAAGCCGCTCTCTGTTACTAAATATTCTGCCGCCTTGATACCTATCATATCTGCCAATATGGAACTGTTCCCGTGAGCGATATTGGCAAATGGTCCGGCATGGACAAGGCATGGCGTATTTTCTGTCGTCTGCATAAGATTGGGCTTTATAGCCTCTTTCATCAGGACAGTCATAGCACCTGCCGCCTTTAAATCCTCAGCAGTCACAGGCTTATTATCATAGGTGCTTGCTGCCACAATCCTGCCAAGCCGTTCCCTCATATCAGAAAGCCCTGTGGTAAGCGCAAGTATTGCCATTACCTCTGAGGAAACAGTAATGTCAAAACCGCTCTCTCTCGGTATCCCATCGTTTCTGCCGCCAAGTCCTATGACGATATTACGTAATGACCTGTCACTAACGTCCACTACCCTGCGCCATGTAATGCTCAATGGGTCTATCTTTAAAATGTTTTTCTTGAGTATGGAATTGTCAATAAATGCAGCAAGTAGATTATGCGCCAATCCAACAGCATGGACATCTCCTGTAAGGTGCAGATTAAAATCCTCCATCGGCACTACCTGTGAATACCCGCCGCCAGCCGCCCCTCCCTTTATGCCAAATACGGGACCTAATGAAGGCTGCCTTATGGCAGTGATAACCGATTTGCCGATTTTATTCAGTCCCAAGGAAAGCCCTATCGTCGTCACTGTCTTACCCTCACCCAACGGAGTCGGTGTAATAGCAGTCACATCAATATATCTGCCATTAGGTTTATCACTTAACTCTTTAAAGACATCAAGCGATCCCTTTGCCTTATCCCTGCCATAAAGGTCCAGATATTCACTCTTTATACCCATACACCGTGCTATCTTTTCAATAGGTTCCATCTTGGCAGCCTGTGCTATTTCCAGGTCACTTAACATAAAAACATCCCCCTTTCAATTTTTCCCACCATCTTTTTTAACACAAAAGTCCCCTTATCTATTTGATACCGCTATTTTAAATTAATGGCTGTTCCCCAGAATCCTCATCTACTCAAGGCAGGACAGATAACGGTGGGATAACTACAATAACTGGCTTCTGGTTCACCGTTGATTACGTATATAATAATATCAAAAAAAGAAGTCAGTGTCAAGGATTTTTTAAGGTTTTTTCTCCAACCTCCTTGTAAAACATTAAATGCTCTTCTGCCGTCCTTTCCCATGTGAATTGGCTTGACCATTCTAAGCCTTTTCTTATCAGGTTATTTCTTAATTCACTATCGCTCAGGACATTATACATTGCATCAGCAATTTCTTCAGGGAAATAAGGATTTACTTTTATTGCTGCATCAGATACTGTCTCAGGCAAACTTGATATATTGGAAGTTATAACAGGACACCCGCATTTCATTGCCTCAAGAGGCGGTGATGCCCAGCCTTCGTAAAATGAAGGAAAGACGAACAGGTCTGCACCATTATAAAGTCCAGTGAGGTCATCCCCTTCCTGTTCAATGTAACCGGTAAAGATTATGCTATCTTTTAATCCGTATTCTTCAACTTTATCCATAATCTCAAGATAATGCCTGCCTTTATTTCCTGCCATAATTAGAAGATGTTCGGGTTTCTTTTTATCATAGAGGAGTTTATACGCCTCTATCAAACCCAACACATTTTTAGACCTTTCCAGTCCACCTGCATATAGTATATACGGCCTATCTATTGAAAACCTCTCTTTCAGCCTATTGGAAATATCGCTGCGATTAGCCATTACCCTGAACTCATCCCCAACACCCAACGGGATAACCCTGATTCTGTCCTCAAGGAATGGGTATAATTCAAGTATTTCCATTTTTGTCTTGTTTGATACTGCAATAAAATAGTCTCCCCGTTTAATCGCATTATGTAACATCTGGCTGGATTTCTTGCAAAATTTTCTGTCGTAAAATTGCGGCGCTTTGATGTAACTTATACCATGAATTGTAAATACTATCCTGGCGTTCTTTTTAGGGGGGACAAAGAAATCAGTGGCATGAAATATATCTATGTTTCCAATGAGCCTTTCTATCTTTGGCTCACCTGTTATATTCCACAACGTCCACCACAGACTTGCAGGGACATTAGAGATAATATTTTTAAAATTATTTATTTCATCTGGAAATTCAAGCAGGCTATAAGGTGATTTTCTGAAATGCGTGTAAAAGGCAAGATAAGAATTCTCCCTGTCTATTCTAATTAGATGCTGGATAAGATTGACTACATACCGCCTGATGGCACTTGACCCATAAAGGACGTTTGACGCCTCTATTGCTATACGCATTCATCTTGTCCTATTTAAATATTTCACCCGTCTCTTTACACCAAAACACTATGTCAAGATGTGAAATTGGTATATTTAGCTGTTTTGCAAGGTCCTTCATGTCTTTCTCTATGTGCATATATTTTGACCTGCTTATAGATTTAGGAATCTCTTCTATTACCCCAAGCGCTTTAAGATTTCTAAGTATGTGCCTGTCAAGGATGGCAATCTTTTCTCCAAATCCTATGTTTCTCAGGAAATGGCTTGCCTCCTTGTAACCGATACCCTTTATGTTTTTAACCAACCATTCTCTGACATCATGAACATCACTAAACTGCTTCAATAAAGGTTTGATATAAATCCGCCCGCCCTTTGTGAAGAATTCCCTTGCCATTACCATGTATCTTGCCTTATTGTTCTTGAATCTCACCCCCACCAATTCCCGACTAATTTGCCCGGCATTTCCTCTTAATAATAGGTTCTTATCTCTTAACCTGACTATGGCAGCCCAGCAAACCTTCGCTTTTGATTGGGGTGTAAGGATACAGAAGGCTAACTCAGCAAAAATTTCTTCATCGCTTCCATTCAGCCATAATAATTCAAATTCCTTCAGCCTTTTATGTATCTCTAATTTTTTAAAATCATGTATCTTTTTTATCTGCCCATGTTTCATACTTTTATTTTCTTATACTCCAAATGTATGCCTAATGGATGCTTTTAATGCACCTGAATCTTCAAAAACTCCAAGTTTTCTATAAATCTCAGATGTACGTATTGTTGCAATATTGTCGGTCATAATCACTGAATTACTTATGATACCAGTTTTCTTGCCAAGCGGTGTGTTAACATCGACAAAAATACGGCTCGGATGGTTTCTGCGTTCTAAGTTGCTGGTAATCATTCCGATAATCAATTGATCCAAACCCGTGTTTAGATTATCAGTCTGCAATATAATTGCTGGACGTTTTTTCGCGGTAAGTAAATTTGAGTCTGGATACCAAACCAATATTGTATCACCTTGTTTATAGGTCATCATATGCCTCCATTCCAGGGGCATTCCAATCACTTTCAAAGGTTGCGAGTCTCGCCCTTAAGTCAGCAGATTCTTCCCGGGTTAACCCTGTTTCACGTAATAAACTTCCTTTATGTTGAACCTGCAGTTTTAGGAATTGAACAAAGTCTATTACTTCGCCAATTTTTTCTTCTGGCAACGTGCGTAAATCCTCTATAATCTGTTGAGTATATTCTTTGAGATTCATATCGTTACCTCCCTCTCTGCTTCATATTACCATCTTTTAGGAAATCATGCGCTAATCGTGTGATAATCATTTATTTCTTCAGCAGTAAATAACTTGTCCATTTTCCATCATCGTGCCAATATAACATTACAAACAGCACCGGACCATGTGCCCTTCCTTTGGAAATGTAAAACAAACCCCTTCCTTACACTTATCAGTGGCGGTACTGCATCTCGACAGAAAACAGCAGCTACCAGAATCGCCGGTTAAATCCTGCATATCCTGCCGCAATAGTGCCTTTTTGTGAGGTGCCCTCGGGTCAGGAACAGGGACAGCGTCCAGGAGTGCCTTTGTATAGGGGTGAAGCGGGTTTGAAAATAATTCCTGCGTCTCTGCCATCTCAACTATTCTGCCGGAATATATAACTGCTATCTTATGGCTTATAAATCTCGTAACGTTCAGGTCATGGGCAATAAAAAGATAGGTAAGATGAAGTTTATCCTGCAAGTCTTTAAACAGGTTCATAATTTGAGCACGAATGGATACATCAAGTGCAGAGACAGGCTCATCGGCAATGATTAATTCAGGCTCTACAGACAATGCCCTTGCAATACCAAGCCTCTGTCTCTGTCCGCCGCTAAATTCATGGGGGTAACGGTTCGCATGGTCACTTTCAAGCCCTACCAAATCCAAAAGTTCCGCTACTCTCTCTCTCCTTCTCTTTTTATCACCTAATCTGTGGATGATTAATGCCTCTCCTATTGTACTGCCAACGGTCATCCTTGGATTAAGAGAACCGTACGGGTCCTGGAAGACGATTTGCATCTTTCTGCGAACCCTTCTCAATTCTTCCTTATTCAGATTAAATATGTCTGTCCCGTCAAGATGGACCTTCCCTTCGGTTGCCTCTAAAAGTCTCAAGACGAGCCTGCCTATAGTAGTCTTCCCGCTCCCGCTCTCTCCCACTAATCCTAATGTCTTACCCCTTTCTATCTCAAATGAAACTCCATCCACTGCACGGATAGTTGTCTTCTCCCTTTTCCACATCCCTTTACTTATCTCAAAATATTTCTTCAAATCCTGTACTCTTAAGATAGCCTCATTCATATAATAGCGAAGTTTATTTTCCTTATATGTATAAGAGCCCTTTCTTCAAATCCTGGGCTTCCTGTGCTTCAATTAATCCTAACTCATTTGCCCTGGTTACGATTCCTCTTGAGGTAATACAAATTTTACCAGGACATCTTTTTTTAAACTCGTACAATATAGCTTTCTCGTCACATGCCAGACCATATCCTTTTGCTATTGCAAGCGCTAAACAGGCTGCATCCCCTTCGTGAATTCTGGTTTTGCCTAATTGCCTACTTAAATAGTTGTAAAATAAATTTTCTTGTTCTTCGCCTTCAATTTCTTCTTCTATTATTGAACCATTTTGTATGTATGGTGTTAAATCTATCAACCCTGCCCTTGAATACCGGGCCTCGTTCTTTATTCGTCTCTCTACTACCATTTCTCCCTGTGCCCAGATTATTAACTTTTCTAATGCCAATAACTCATGGAAATTTATTAACACCATAGCATCTATTACTACAAAATTGGCACTAAATAGTGTCGGTGGGTTCATCCTGGGCAATCCCCCTTATCTCTCTGCCGCGTTCCATAGCCTCATAAAGGGGGATCTCCAGAAACTGAGCAAATTTTCGGGTGGTAACTCTGCCCTGTTGATATGCCTTTCTACAAAGATGTTCATATAATGGAGGAAACCTGGATTTGCTTATTTCTGGTTCCGAAATTCCCATAACCCTACGAACTGCGGTAACACACGTTTCCGTAACAAGTTTGTTTTTCAACTCATCATTTAGTAATTTTAAGTTATTTAGCCTAAAAACCATGGCCTTAAAACTCACGCCAAAATAATGTGAAAAATAAAAAACATCTTCTGCTGCAATATCCTTCCGGTTTTTTATTCGGACATTATAAATGTCTTTAACTGCATCTTCTGGCATTAAAAAATTACTTGCAAAACAGTTTGCAAGCCGTTCATCTAACGTGTCCTCTTCTTTTTTAAACGATATGATTCCTAATTTCTTCTTATGAAAAACAAAATGGGCATACTCATGGGCGAGCGAAAAAAGCTGATTCCCAACAGTAGGATTTGTGTTAATTAGAATACACCCCCCTATTTTTTCATCAAATGTAAACATTCCAAAAATTTCTTTTTCTTCAGGAATAGGTAGATAAAAAATCTTTAAACCACACTTCTCCTCTAATATCTGATGAAGATTACTTATTGGCGCCTGTCCCAAATCCAATTTTTTCCTTTCCTGGTCAGCATAATGTTTTCCCCAAAACCATTCTCTGCTTTTTTCGTATTCATAGTCAGGAGGGACAGGGGGTTTGATTCTTATCTCCATAATTTCTTCAAGTTCACGCATTCTCTCACAAAGGTTTTCAAACTCAGCTATAACTTTAGCCACTTCCTGGTCACCTTCTGTCTTTCTAAAAAGAACTTTGAATCCATTATCTAAAGCAAGTGTTTCTTTGAGAAAATATTCCAAAGGCCTTCCGTAAAACTCACAAAAACGATACAATTCTTTCAGAGGAACGTTACGTTTGCCATTTTCAATATCAGAGTATCTAGGCCTGCCAATGTTAAGCCTTTCAGATGCTTCCTCCTGGGTATACCCTAAAGACTCTCTTGCTTTCCTAAGTCTTTCGCCTATAATTACTAATCTGTTCCTTATCTCTTCATTCATAGTTAATTTGTCCCAGAATCAAGACAACATTATCCAATCTCAGTTAAAATATACCATATTTGTCCCGATATGTCAAGTAAATTTCTCCGCTCGTTTGACTCTTCCGTTTAGCCGGATAGTGTGGCTGTTGATTTGAGCAAGGATTTTCCGCGAGTGGGTTATCATAATTTCAGGCAAGACAAAAGTTCTTTGGTATAGGGATGGCTTGGATGCTCAAATATTTGATAGACATCGCTGTATTCTACGATATTCCCTGCCTTCATAACCACTACATTAGAAGCCATCTGAGCCACTATACCGAAGTCGTGCGTGATAAGTAAGATAGCCATTTCGAATCTCTCTTGGAGATGGCTAAGTAATTCCAATATCTGTACCTGGATAGTTACGTCTAATGCACTTGTAGGCTCATCTGCAATAAGCAGTGATGGTTGAGATGATATCGCCATGGCTATCATCACCCTCTGCCTCATGCCGCCGCTGAATTGATGGGGGTAATCGTTTGCCCTCTCTCTCGGAGATGGTATGCCGACAATATCCAATAATTCCAGCATCCTCTCACGTGCCTGGCGCCTCGTTACATTCTGATGAAGTCTTAGCGCCTCAATTATCTGGTTACTGATAGTAAATACAGGGTTGAGTGACGTCATTGGCTCCTGAAATATCATCCCAATATCCCTTCCCCTGATTTTACGTATCTCGGCTGGATTGAGTTCTAATAATTCTTTTCCATCAAATCTTATACTCCCGCTAACAATTTTACCCGGCGGCGAAGGAATGAGTCTGAGGATAGAAAGTGCAGTAACAGTCTTGCCAGAGCCGGATTCGCCGACCAGTCCGAGGGTTTCACCCTTATTCAAGGTGAACCCGACTCCATCCACAGCCTTCACCACACCCCTGTCAGTGGAGAAATGGGTCTTCAAGTCTTTTACTGAAAGCAATGTTTCATTCGGCATATATTTAATTAAGCCGACCAAGGTCGGCAACTACAAAATTATTGAAATTCTTGAACATTTAATTACTTTTTAGGCACGATGGCGCTGAGGGTATAAGATTTCAGATATTTCCCGGCTGTTTTCAATATGTCCTCAACCTTAACGTTGTCTATCACCTTAGGATATTCAAACAGATACTGGTATCCCAATCCGAGTATCTCATAACGCCCCATCAGGTATGCCTGTCCTGCATTGCTCTCCTGTGCCATAATAAAGGTCCCTTTTAAATAAGTTTTAGTCCTCTTTAACTCATCCTCATCTACTTCTTCCTGCCTTATCCGTTCCATCTCTTTTAATATTTCACTCTTTGCCTCATCAAGTTGACTTGGTTCCACACCAATATAATTTGCATAGAAACTTGGGCCCGACCTTGCCTCATATATAGACCCGACCTGGTATCCCAATCCTTTCTTTTCCCTCAGGGCAATAAAGAGTCTTGAATTCATTGAGCCTCCCATGATTGATTCTAACACATCCATAGCAGCATAGTCCTTGTCATAAATATGGGGCGCATCATACCCTATCACCATCCACGCAGCCTGACTTTCCCGCTCTATAAAATTGGAAACGTCCTCGGTGTGCATTGGCACGGTCTTAACCTCTTGAGAAGGAAGTTCTTTATGCGGCAATCCGCTAAAATTCCTTTCAATCGCCTTAATAAGTTTAGACGAGTTGAAATTACCCACTGCTGACCACACCATGTTATTAGGAACGTAATAATCCTTGTAAAATTTCAGGATGGTCTGGCGGTCAAACTTCCTCACTGTTTCTGGATAACCAAGCCTCGTCTTATGGTAAGGGTGGTTAACGTAAAATCGTTCCTGAAACAGGTCAAAGGCTGTAGGAAGCATCTCATCTTCCCGTGCCTTAATATGCTCTATTACAATCTTCTTTTCCTGCTCTACCTTGTCTTCAGGAAATATGGGATTCTGCAAAATATCAAACAGGATTTCAAGACCTTTATCTAATTTATCTTTAATTACATACAGTTGAACAGTCCCGTAATCCCTCTCTGCTGACGTTGTTATCCTGGCGCCTATTGATTCTATATCGTTAGCCAATTCGGTCGCATTACGTTTTGTAGTTCCTTTCAAAAGAAGGTTCTGGACTATGTTGGATAGACCTGCCTCTTTCTCTTTTTCATACCCGGTCCCCATCTTCAGGAATATCTGAATAGCAACGATATCATTCGCACGGGATTCCCTGGTAAGAATAACGAGTCCGTTATTGAGTATCTTTTTATTTATTTCAGCCCCATACGCCATATTGCATAATACTCCTATAAATAAAAAACAGAAAAATTTCCTTTTCACCTTATCCCTTATCCGCATAATCCATGAGGAACTGGACCAATAACCGGACGCCTACACCTGTTGCACCTTTTGACAGGTATGGTCCTTCCTTTTCCTTCCATGCAGTTCCTGCTATATCTAAATGAACCCAGGGTGTTTTCCTGCCGACGAATTTCTTCAAGAATGCTGCCCCTGTAATAGTCCCTGCCGGTCTGCCGCCTACATTCTTAACGTCTGCAATATCACTCTTTATCTGTTCATCATATTCCTTCCAGAGCGGAAGTTCCCATACCCTCTCACCCGACTTTTCTCCTGCTTCTTTAAACAGGGCAAGCAATCCTTCATCATTACCCAGTATCCCCGTAGCATTGTGACCCAGGGCAATCACACAGGCGCCTGTAAGGGTTGCTATATCAATTATAGCGTCAGGTTTAAACCTGTCTGCATAGGAAATCGCATCTGCCAGTATCAATCTACCTTCTGCATCTGTGCTTATTATCTCTATTGTCTTACCTGACAAAGATTTCAGGACATCACCCGGCTTTAAGGCACTGCCGCCTGGCAGGTTTTCTGTAGCAGGGATAATCCCTATTACATGGAAAGGCAGCCGAAGTAAGGCGACAGCCCTCATCACCCCGATTATCGCGGAGCCGCCTGACTTATCGTATTTCATCTCTTCCATCTTTTCACTCGGTTTCAATGATATACCGCCGCTGTCAAAGGTAATCGCCTTTCCTGCAAGGACTACAGTCCCATTTTTTTTCTTGCTTTTATTATATTCAAGAATAATGAACCTCGGCGGCTCATCACTTCCCTGTGCCACTCCCAACAATGCATTCATCTTCAACTTTTTCATCTTGCGTTCGTCAAATATCATGGAAGCCAGCCCATATTCTCTGGCGAGTCTTCGTGCTATATCTGCTAATTTGACAGGCGGTAACTCATTAGCCGGCTGATTGGCAAGGTCTCTGGCAAGATTTGCAGATTCAGCAATTATCCTGCCAATCCTTGTTTCTTTTTCTATCTTTTTCAAATCCCTCTCATATTCTCTAATCAACAACAACTCTTTCAGTCCATCTTGCTTCTCATCCTTCTCAGTCTTGTACCTGTCAAATTTATAAACTGATAGTAACCCGCCTTCTACATAAGCACGTGATATAGAATCAACAGAAAATCCTTTTATCTCTTCAACGGGGATAGCAACCCTCTTTAGCCCTATCCTCGCTGCTTCACTCATGGATTTACCAGATACCTGCCTGACATAGTCTAACTTAAAATCATCCTTCTTACCAAGTCCGATTAAGATAACGTGCCTTGCAGGTATATCACCGCGCGTGGGAAGAGTTACTACTTCGTTTAACCTGCCCTTAAACTCACCCTTTTTCACCATATCCTTGATTAACCCGCCAAGTAGATTATCAATCCTCGTAATAGCAGATTTACTTTTCCACTTTTCTTTTTCAAACATGCCAAGTATAATCCCGTCTACACCCTGCTTTTCAATGGAATCTTTTTTTATTTTTATATCCATAATATTTTATCCTATCTTTTATTGTGGGCGAGGTGGGAGTCGAACCCACACGGCCTTGCGACCAACAGATTTTAAGTCTGTCGTGTATGCCATTCCACCACTCGCCCAAACTCAGCCTAATTCGTATTTTAATATAGACAAAACCGCTATGGCGGCTGTATCCGTTTTTAGTATATTATTCCCCAGGGAGACTGTTATGCACCCTGCCTCTTTAGCGCATCTTACTTCCTCTTCTGAAAAATCCCCCTCAGGACCAATAAACGTTATAACGCTGTTTAATCTACGTCCTCTAATAACGGATTTTAAATCCTTTTCTTTTTCATATAACGTCGGCATAATAGCAAGTTGATATTCGTTGACATTGTCCATGACTTCTAAAAATCTTTTTATCCCGAGAATATTAGGGGGACGAACCCTGCCGCATTGTTTGGACGCCTCAATGGCTATCTTATTCCAGCGCGCAATCTTTAACCCTGTTTGTCCTTCACTTATCTCTACTACTGTCCTATCAGTCCTGAGAGGTATGACAGTATCCACCCCTACCTCGGTTACTTTCTCAATTATATCATCCATCTTTCGTTTCTTTGGAATAGCCTGGGCAAGCGTTATCTTAATAGCGCCTTCCTCTTTTATTGCTTCCCTAAATTCTATTCTGACAATTGCTTCCTTGGACTTCACTTTAATTATAGTGCCGTGATATTCTACGCCCGTCCCGTCAAAGGCTCTGACTTTATCACCTTCTCTTGCCCTCACTACATCAACTAAGTGATGAAATTCTCTGCCGCGTATGTGGATAGTATCTTTCTCCACGCAATCAGTTGATACAAAGAACCTCATCACCTGAATACCTCTGCAGTAAATACGAATATCTCCGCGCCTCTTTCGCATGCGTCCGGGGGAAGTCCTGCCTTACAACAGGTATTCACCAAAAATTTTTCCCTATCCCAGCGATGTTCCACTGCCACCTGCGGCAGTAACAATCCCGTACAGAATCCCTTCCTTACCATCAATCCATGAACCCCCACCCTTATATGATTGGGATTATGCACTTTCTTAAACTCTGAAAGGGCAGATATCTCTATGCGTATATCTTTTAATTCAGACTCAAGTATTGGAGGAAACCTGGGGTCCCTGAAAGCTGCCTCTATAGCCATGTCAGATACAACCTTGCAAATAGGCTTGTCTCTGTGGATATACCCTATGCAGCCGCGCAGCTCTCCACGTAGAGTAATAGTTACAAACGCCCCCATTTCTTCTAATAATTCAGGGTCATCTTCTCTCAATACATCCATCGGGGTGTTTCTGATATAGTTCTCTATAGACGCCCTTGCAATTTCAAGTAGTCTTTTTTTCTGGATATCGTTTAACATACTGTTCACTGTCTACTTCTCTTTTAACCCTTTCTATAACGACCCTTTCCACCTCGTCCAGAGGGCCCTTGACCAAACATCCGCTTGCAGCCCGATGTCCCCCGCCGCCAAAGTGCGAGGCTATATTATTTACATTCACGCCCCCCTTGGCTCTCAGGCTAACCTTGATTTCATTCTCTTTAGATGTTTCCCTGAATAGTAAAGCCACCTGGACGCCGCCTAATAAACGAGGATAGTCAACAAATCCTTCTATCTCGTTACTATATGCTCCGGTAGACCTGAACATCTCATTGGTAATCTTCACCCATGCTATTTTCCCATCATCGCTTATATTGAGGGTACCCAGTGTTATTGCCAGTAATTTCAAAGACTGCGGCCTCCTTGCCTCATATATATATGAGGATATCTCTTGAGGATTCAGTCCATATCTTAAGAGCTCACTGGCTATCCTATGGACCCTGGACGAAGTATTGCTGTACTTGAAAGAACCCGTATCTGTAAGAATGGCTGCATAAATGCACATGGCTTCTTCTCTGCTAATGCTTATTTTCATCCTCTTGAAGAGCCTGTATATCATCTCACCTGCCGCACTCGCCTCCGGGTCTATCCAGTTGACGTCACCAAATTCATCATTACTGACATGGTGGTCTATATTAACCACCAGCCGACCCTCCACCATATATTCTGCCGTCTTCCCTATCCTTTCTTTGTTAGGGCTATCCACGACCAATATGACGTCTATGTTATTTACCACTTTATCTACTGTTATAATTTTTTCATTCCATGGTAAAAATCTATACGTAGGCGGCACCGGGTCCTCATTAACCATATATGCAACCTTGCCAAGTTGGGAGAGTAACCCAAAAAGCCCTAACTGACTGCCGAGGCTGTCCCCCTCAGGGTCTTTATGGGTAGTTATCAGGAAGCGGTTATATCTCCTCAGAACGTCTATTACTTTACTTAGCCCGCTCATTGTGTATGGTTTCCCGCATCGGTCTTTTTAGCTCCATCTATAACCTTGCTTAAATGAATATTGTATTCTATGGAGTCATCAATTTTAAAAACAATCTCCGGCGTATATCGCATACGTATCCTGTCTCCTATAATCCTCTTCATAAATCCCCTGGCACTCTCTAACCCCTTGAACGTTTCTTTCTTCTCTTTCTCCTCACCCATTATACTCACGTATACCCTGGCATATCGCAAATCAGCTGTTATGTCCACCCTGGTTATAGTAACGAAACCTATTCTCGGGTCTTTTAACTCCTCACGGATTATCTGGCTTAATTCCTCTTTTAAAAACTGTGCAACCCTCTCAGGACGGGTACTCATATCATCTCCATCTCGTATTGCCTTCTAACGAATTCCAATTCCTCTTCTTTTGTTTTTACCTTACCGTCAATCTTTGCGTAAAGGACTTTATCCAGCAATCTTTTAAAATCAGGACCTGGTTTCAACCCTATTTTATTCTTAATGTCATTGCCGTCTATCTGGAGATGGACATCCTTATGTTTCAGCAAATAATCCCTGACCTGCTCTCTCGCCTTTTCACTTTTAACCCTGGCAAAGACAAGGACAATCTCTTCATAAGAAAAGGGATTAAGACACCTGTATATTGAACTGGGCTTTAGTTTTTTATTCGCGCGCAGCTTTTTCAAAACGGCAGGACCTCTTGTTTTAAAAGAGAGTATTTTCTTCCCGTCCTCTTTCCTTAAAACGAATTTTTGGACAACCTCCTGTGATTCTTTAATGCTTAAGTTGTCCATGAGTGCCATAAAGTATATAAGCCATTTTTTAATGTTTGATTTAATATCCGAGAGATTAATTTCAAACCAAATGATGGACTTTTCTAATGATTCAAGAAGGTCATTCAACCTTTTGTCCAATTTAATCCGCGGGTGCAGGAACTTTAGTTCGTGTAATTCAGCCATCTTTCTTATACCGCGTAAAGGCTCCTTCTCACTCAATAGCGATATAATTTCTTCTCTCACACGGTCCTTTTGGACCTTATCAAACATCTCCATGTCAACCGCCGTCTTAAGCAATCTCTCGGTATCTTCATCTATTCTGAACCCGTACCTTTCTGACAATCGGACTGCCCTGAAGATTCTGGTGGGGTCGTCCACGAAACTCAACGCATGAAGGACCCTTATCTTCCCGGCATGGAGGTCCTTCTCACCTCCAAAAAAATCTATCAGTCGTCCGAATCTCTTCTTGTTCAGAATAATCGCCATACTGTTTATGGTAAAATCCCTGCGGTATAAATCATGTTTTATAGAGGCAAATTCTACCGTTGGAAGTGCTGCAGGATATTCGTAATACTCTGTCCTTGCAGTCGTGATGTCTATCCTGAATCCGTCTTTCAAGAGTATAGTGGCTGTCCCGAATCTCCTGTGGGTCGTGAGTTTACCATTCAGTTCCTGGGCAAGGGTCTTACCTAACCGGATGCCATCTCCTTCCACTACTACATCTACATCCAGATTCTCAAAGCCCATCAGGATGTCTCTGACCAATCCTCCTACAGCATAGACCTTGTCTCCCATCCTGTCAGAGATTTTACCTGCTAATTTAAATAGAGCCATCACCCTGGGGGTAAGATTATTCTTCATCTTGACAGATACGTCCTCTGTCCTCATAGAGCCATCCCGCTTAGCATAGGTGTCCTTGATAAGGTCATAATGCATAGCCCTGAAGACGTCAGTCCTCGTAACAATGCCGGACAATTTACCCTTTGCCACAACCGGCAGCCTGCCTATGTTATTTTCAAACATAAGTCTCTGTATTTCATATAGAGGAGTATTTGGAGGTATGGATACTACATTGATGGACATATACCCCTTTACCCTGGAGTGTCCAAATCCATGGTATATAGCCTTGTCAAGGTCATGACCTGTTACGATACCTGTTACCTTGCCTTTATCTACAACAGGCATCCCGCTCAAGTTTAACCTCATTATAATCCTCTTAACCTCTTCTACGGATTGATTAGAGGTCACAGTCTTTACGGGGTATGTCATGATGTCTCTTGCATATACCCTCGGTTTTATAGAGGACTCAAGTGCCTTAATCAGATTATCCTTCACTTCAGTAAGCGGCGTCCCTTTAATCACAGCAGAACCGGCAGTTGAATGACCTCCGCCTCCGAATATCTTTGAAATCCTGCCTACATCTATATAAGGCAACTTGCTGCGGGCTATAAGGTGGACCCTGTCCTTTTCCTCACCTAATACAAATAGGATGTTAAAATTCTCAATCTCAAGTAACTTATGCGTAAGCAGCCCCAAGTCTATCCGCCCCCAGCCAGCATCACGGACATGTGCAATAGCCATGCTAATCCCTTTTATGGAATAAGTCTCTGTTGAGTGCAATAGTTGGACCAGAACCTTT
This sequence comes from uncultured Planctomycetia bacterium, assembly GCA_964449965.1. Taxonomy (GTDB): domain Bacteria; phylum Omnitrophota; class Gorgyraeia; order CAYVEO01; family CAYVEO01; genus CAYVEO01. Next base: position 4,030 of record CAYVEO010000044.1, on the reverse strand, counting down.
ATTTCCTCCTCTGTCAATTCCCTGTTTATATACCTTGATACCACACTCAAATCAGCACCCTTAGAGAGGAGAAAACTGACCATATCAACGTCTTCTTTGGTTGTGCTCGGGAAGGTAAGTAAACCTGTGTCTTCGTAAATCCCTAATGCCAGAATAGTCGCCTCCAGCGGGGATAACCCTATACCCTTCTCTTTGAGTAATCCTGTTAATATTGTCACAGTAGCGCCAACTTTGCGATAGACATCCTTATCTGCCTTTATATCCCCCTGAGAGGGCGGATGGTGGTCATAGATATGTATCTGGACACCATCTCTTTTATTCAGGAGAGATTGGACCTTGCCTATCTTACTCGCATACCTCGTCTCCACTATGATGAGCCTGTCAATACCATTGATATGGCATTCCTTCTCTGTCTCCACCTTGACTATATCTTTACACAATGATATGAATTCCCTGAGGCTCTTCTCCTGTGCACCTGGCAGGCATATCCTTGCATCAGGGTACAATTTCCTGGCTGCAACCGCCGACCCGAATGCATCAAAATCTGCATTTATATGCGTGACTATCAAATCGCTCATGGTTTCCTATAAATTAGGCCGAGCAATCTCGGCAACTACAATATTTTGAAATTCCTAGATATTTATGCCCGTGGGTGATATTTTTGATGAACATATTTCAAATGGTCTCTATCTATATGGGTATAAATCTGCGTGGTAGATATATCGGCATGTCCAAGCATCTCCTGGACAACCCTCAGGTCTGCACCCCCTTTTAACATATGCGTTGCAAATGAATGCCTCAACGTATGGGGTTTAATCTCCTTCTTTATATTGGAGAGATTAGCATACCTCTTAACCATCTTCCATAGATTCTGGCGCGACATCTTCTTGCCTAACCTTGTTAAAAAAAGATGAGGGGACGTCCTGCCCTTAAGGAGCCTCGGTCTGACCTTCTCTATATACCTTTTTAATATGGTTGACGCCTTCTTGCCAAAAGGGACTATCCTCTCCTTCTGCCCCTTCCCGACGCATCTGACAAAACCCACATCCAGATTTAAATCACTTAGATTCAAATTAACCAATTCTGAAGCCCTCATCCCTGTAGCATAGGCGAGTTCTATAACCCCTCTGTCTCTTATACCCATCCGATCATGGGGATTTGGCTTATTTAATAACTCCTCCACTTCATGGACTGTCAATGTATCCGGCAGACGTTTCCACAACTTAGGTGAATCCAGGGTAGAGACAATATCCTCTTTGATGTGCCTTTCCCTCAATAAAAACCTATAAAATACCTTTATAGCGACCATACCCCTGGATATGGAATTAGCAGACAGCCCCTTATCTTTTAAAGACATCAGGAATAACGTTACGTCCTTTCTGGCAGCATTAGTTGGCATGGCTATTCCATTCCTCTCCAGAAAATCCGTGTATTTTTTAAGGTCACTCCTGTACGCTAAAATAGTATTTTCAGCCAGTCCCCTCTCTACCGCTAAATAATCCAGAAATTCTTCTACAAAAGCACTCTTCATTTTTTTAAATATAACATATTCTCTAACTAAAGTCAAACATTTTGCTTTTTTTAAGTTATTAACATCGCATCACCGAAACTGTAGAATCTAAATCTCTTCTCTATAGCATACTGATAAGCCTGATGAATAAAATCTACGCCTGCAAATGCACTTACTAAAATTAAATTTGTAGAACGGGGCAGATGGAAGTTTGTCAGTAGTGCATTAACTATCTTAAACTTATACCCTGGATAAATATAAAGCCCTGATTCGCCTTTCTGATGCCTTACCTGAGGGATACCCTCTCCATCAATAAAGCCTGCTGTCTCAAGTGCCTTTACGGCTGTGGTTCCTACAGCGAATATCCTTTTCTTTATGCGTTTTGCATTATTTATTATCTCGGCAGTTTCAAGAGGGACCTCATATAATTCAGGGGTCATTTTGTGTTCTCTAATATCTTCGTGTATAACCGGCTTAAATGTTGCCGGCCCGCAATGGAGACTGATATAGGCTATTTTTACCCCTTTTAAAGACAATTCCCTTAATAATTCATTAGTAAAATGCAGACCTGCAGTAGGAGCAGCGATAGCCCCATCCTTCTCTGCATAGACGGTCTGATAGCGTTCAGGGTCATTTATATCTTTCTTGATGTAATGCGGGAGAGGAATTTTACCATACTCTATTATAAGATTTCTTATACCAGGAGGATTGAACCCTATTAAACATGTGCCCTCTTCTGTCTTTTCTATGACCTTGCCTGAAAACTTTCCTTCAGCAAAATATATATCCTCATTTAGCCTTATCTTTTTTAAAGGATTAGCCATGGATTCCCATACCCCTTCTCCTTTTTCTCTTAAAAGGAGGAGTTCTACCCTGCCGCCTGTCCTTCTCTTTCCGATTAACCTTGCCTTTATTACTCTGGTATCATTCAGAACCAGGACATCCCCTTCTTCAATAAAATTCGCTATCTCTTTAAAGATTACCTCTTTAAGACTCTTATCTTTTCTATCCAAGATAAGAAGATTTGAACTATCTCTTGTCTCAATAGGCTCCTGTGCAATAAGTTCTTGAGGTAAATGATATTCAAATTCAGATACTTTCATAAACCTACTAAGTATAACAACCCCTTGGGTATTTGTCAAATTATTTGTGTTCATATTTTATTTCCAAATTTTTCTTAACCGAAAGGTTTAAAAGAAGTTATGGGGAAATAGAGGATTTTATTGTCATCTCCGGTCGATTGGGGCGCGGTTCGCACCAACAGTCGGCATTGTATTATAAATCATCCCATCCGGATCGGGCAAGGACACGGAGGGCCAAAGTTTCAACCTTAGCAATAGCTTCCTCCTTGCTTAGACCATAACCCATAACGCCGGGCAGATCTGGGATCTCTGCAATCCATCGTCCATCATCTTCAATCTCAATTTCGATATTCATTGCTTATACCTCCATCTTTAGATTTTACACATATAGTTCCCAATTGTCAAATCTATTTTTAAATGCCGAACGATAGAACTCACCCGCCAAAAAGCGCCAGCTTTTTGGTCGGGTGTTAGGCAAAAATAAATCTGTCCCCTTTTCTCTCTAAGGATTTATTGCAATGGTTTGTCGGGTTTCGCAAAACTCAACCCAACCTACACGGCTGCGGCGGTCCATCCATCAATATAATCAGAACTGAATCTGGTAATGGACATCGTGGTTGTCAGTCCCCGTTCCTTGACCATGAAAGAAGAAGAAAGCGCCCTCGTCGGCATTACTTTTCACAGATTCGAGATCAAGAGAAACATCAATAACAGTACCTTTATCTCCTTTAAGGATTCCTCTGGCAGTAGCTCTAGGATCCGACGATGTTTTCACTGTTCCCGTGGTCCAACCCCATGAATCTTTCACAACTCCTGTCGATGAGCCACCACCGGTTAAAATCGTTCTATATTGGCCTTGAAATGATTCATTCGATACTGGATTAAATGCCGTCATGGTTCCTGTTCTCTGAATTGATGAAGTGAACTGAATCTCATACCTCAACTCAGTTCCATCTTTGAGTGAAAACATTTTACCTGGCAGCATGTCTCCGATCTTAATACTACGCCCCGTACTAAGCCCCGTAGCGCACCCAGCAACGGCGATCAACATTAGAAGCACTATAATCCCTGAAATACGACTTTTCATGATTCACCTCCTATGGTTTCATTCGCCTAACATGTATTGGACAGACTGTATAAACCGGTGGAGGCAGACTGTCCCTT
>CAYVEO010000044.1:0-264 GCA_964449965.1 uncultured Planctomycetia bacterium | reverse complement strand
GCCCCAGCCGCGATGCAGACGCAACCAAGGAGTACGGTCGGAAGAAGAAGCGTGAAGACATTGGCCTTCATCATGTTCCTCCTTTCATGTCGAACATGTATTGGACAGACTGTATAAACCGGTGGAGGCAGACTGTCCCTTTCCGCCTAAACAGGGGAGCACCTGACGGTCGTTTGCTCCAACCCCTTGTACCATCGCATCTTGCCTCCGTCATCCGTTTTCGGAGCATCGTCTTATGCAGTCTGTATAAGACGATTCATGTGC
>CAYVEO010000043.1:0-22694 GCA_964449965.1 uncultured Planctomycetia bacterium | reverse complement strand
GTTCTTTTATATACCAGATTTCCCAGTGCAAATCAATCTGTACAAGAAATTCTCTTTCTCTTTTAAAATAGTGCAAGTCGCCTACAGGGGCCAAAGAGAAGTTTAATCCACTCAAAATATTCTCTGCCTTATTTAGATTACAGGGATGAACCAAAAGGTCAACGTCTGCCATTGGCCTCATTCCGGGGTCAGGATAGACTGTTTCTAATAAGGCAGCGCCTTTTAGTACCATTACAGTGATACCTGATTCCTGTAATGCCCTTATAACCTCTCCTGCCCCTTTTAATTGATAGATATTATGGGCTAATGTATTATAATAACAGGCATTGTCCATCAGGAAGTATCTGTTGCTCTGGTTGCTTTACCCTGGCTATCCCTGCTCGCATTAGAACATGTCTGATTTGATGATTTACAACATAATACACCAGATACCTCAAAGACTATTTTGCCTTTTAACTCCGGCTTTTCATAAGGTTTCTTTGTTTTTCCCATTATTATTCACCTCCATCTTTTGGAGGACTGAAGGCCTCCGTTACATATTTGGTTTTGCCCTTGCATTTACTGTCCTTATTATACTTGCCATTCTTTTGGAGAATTGGTCACATCCCATCCAGTTTTTAGAGCCTACATAGGCAAGCCCATGACACCTCCTGCAATATGGCACCTCTTCACAGGTTCTGCATTCAGGGATGTCAGAATAGGTCTTGACAGACCTTATATTATTGAGAAAGGATGAATTGGGATGCCATATATTTGAGAAGGAATTTTCACGAATATTGCCTATGGGAAAAACAAATTGAAGGCACGGATAGACGTCTCCATAAGGAGATATGGCGCATGTCTTTTTACATGCGGCGCAGAGTTCACGGTTTAAGGATTCTTCCTGTGAAGGATATTCATTATACTTCCATTTTTCGGGATAATCATCTTCAAAATAGGAGAGCAGGGTTTCTTCATTAAGTCTGAGATTCAGAGGTTCAATTGACCCATCATTTTTAGGTGTGATTTGCGGGTCAAACGCTATTTCCATTCCTATATCCTTCACCATTTTAATAAGGTCTTTATATCCAGGGAAATTTACTTTCATTAAAGGTGTCTTGAGATGAACTTTTACTCCATTTTTTTTAAGGAGTTGTATACCCTTAATTATGTTTTTGAAAGAACCGGGAATCTGTGTGATATCTTCGTAGGTCTCGGGGTTTGCTCCGTATAGGCTAAATTCAACCCGGAGCGGAGAAACTTCTGCAATCTTTTCAGCCTTTTCAGGTGTAAGAAGTGTGCCATTTGTGAATAGATACATGGCAAACTGGTTTTTCTTTGCATGAAAAAGAATTTCAAAGATGTCTTCTCTTGTGAATATTTCTCCCCCTGTAAATGTGAGGAAGAGGGTGCCTTCGTCCCGTAATTGGTCAAGTAAGTTTTTGATTTCATCTGTCGTTAATTCTTCTCTGGTCATGTCTTCAACACGGTAACAGTGGATACATTTCAGATTGCAATGATAGGTAAGTTCTATTGTGGCACTTAAGGGGATAAGTTTTTCTTCTGCCTCACGGTGGATGGTATCTAAATATTCTACTACAGAATTCATTATCCTTCCTCTTCAAAATGGATTAAACCAGCCTTGAGTAATTCTTCTAAAAATTCCATCGTATCTCTTTGAATGGCAGACTCCTCATATTCAAATTCTTCATAGAGGCTCTTTATTATATCTTCTGTGTAAGTTTTACCATCCATAAGTTCCCATATCCTGGTTGCTACTGTATTTAAGGGATAGATGAAACTATCCTTTGGGTTCACCAATAATGCCTTGTCCACTATGGTTCTCCATGCGACATTTTCAACCCGTTTAGGATAATGTTGGAGTAATATTTTCATCTATATACCTCCATAATAAAGGACTTTGTTTAAAATATAATTTAAAACAGGGGACTTTATTTGTAAATTCAGAGAACGTATTAAACAAATCCTCTACCATCTGATTACTCCTTCCCGACAAAACAATATTTTTGAATAATTCAAGATGGGCATCAAAGTTAGCAACCTTTTCATGGGAAAAGGAGTTAGATTTCCCTATGAAAAACAGAGCCTTGATTTTACCGTTTCTATTCTTATTTATCATGCCGAATTCACCAAAAAATGGGGTTGCAAACGCCTGAAAGGCATTGGAATGTTTACGAATTGCTACAGATTCATCTGTGAGAACCGGACGCCTCTCTGCCAGTCTTGCTATGGTTGTCTTACCAGTCTCGGTGGGTCCGCAAAATATATAGGCGCCGCCTCTGTGTATTATGCAAGAAGCGTGTAATAAGAAGCCTCCCGTTTTAACTAAATATATAGAAAAGAAAGACCTTAACAGGTCACCCACCGCCCATTTGTAACTAGTCTGAACTTCAACTCTACCTATTGGTATATTACCCTTTATATGAGAGCCATTTATTCTTATTTCAAAGGAATCCTTTTCCCATTTCACCTCCGGGAATTGAGATGTACGTGGGACGTTTCTTTTATATTGAAGTTGAAAATCAAGCACAGGACGACTTTTTGAAATAAAGCCCGTGTAAGCCTTCTTTAACCCCTGAATTGGTTCGTTGCTATCACAAGATAGAGAAAAAGGTATACCAGCGATGGAGCAAATTATGTTTTTGGACATACGTATTGATTGCTTAGGATACGTCTCGCAATGACATTAAGATAAGCAGTGAACAACGTGATGTATGAAACAAAAAAACCCAAAAGGGACATTATGGGATTGTCAATATAAAGATGTATTTTACCCTTTCTGATGGATATAACCTTTCCTATAAGGTTATCGGAGTGGACCAATGAATCAAAATTGGCAGATGCATCTGCTTTTACTTTCAGAAAGATACAGCCATCCTTTTTAACCTTCTTAAAAAGTCTATGGGCAATTACCATGCCATTATTTATAAATAATATAATATCACCTGACCTTACAGTATCTATATGCGCAGACTTTACCGTAAGAGATGAGCCTTCAGGGATAAACGGCTCCATACTTTTCCCGGAAATATTCACTGAAATAGTATTCCCCATGAGGAGGGATTCTTTCAGTAAGATTCCCCGGGTTAATCCATCTATAACCATCATTTCTCTTCAGAATAATATCTGTAATAATAGTAATAACTTGAACCTGCCTCTATCTCCCTATGCCCAATGTCATTGAGCGCGACACCTATGACATTTGCCTTGACACTGTCTAATTGACTCTTTGCCCGACGTAGTGCACCCCTTGCGGTCTTGCCCACTTGATATACGAGTATAACACTATCTACCTTGGTGCTTAATAAAGCAGCGTCTGTTACAGGCAGGACAGGGGTAGAGTCAAATATAATTATATCAAACCTTTCTTTAAGTTGCCGGATGAAATCTTCTACCCTGTTTGAGGATAATAATTCCGCAGGATTAGGGGGAAGGGTCCCGGAGGTAAGAATATTCAGGTTGTCTAACCCGCGTATCCCGGAGACTTCTTCTCTTTTCAATAGTGTGCCTGCTAATATATCAGATAAGCCCTTTATGGCGTCATCAGGTTTTATTGCCCCAAGCAATATATTGGAAAATCCGGGTTCTCTCTCTACGCCAAATATCCTGTGGACAACAGGTCTTCTTAAGTCGGCATCTATAAGAAGTGTGCTGTGTCCCATCTGACTCATAGTTACGGCATAGTTAGCAGCGGTTATAGATTTGCCTTCCAGGGGACCTGCACTTGTGAATAGGATGGTCTTCTTATGCCCTTCTGATGCTATAAACTGAATATTTGTCCTCAATGTTTTGTATGCCTCAGCAATTGTGGATTTAGGGTCATGCTGTGCAACGAGCCTGTCCTGCAACTCAAATATCTTTTCAGTTTCCCCTTTCTTTTTCTTAAATATACCCTTCTTTTCTGATTTAATTGTTATGTGAGGTATAACACCAAGGACAGGAAGTTCCAGGAATGCCTCTACATCTTCTATCGTCCCTATAGATGTATCTAACTGCTCGCTTATAAATGCCCCTACAAAACCAAACATCGTCCCTATGGCTATACTCACAAAGATATTCATGACCTTACTTGGTCCCTTTGGAGAACCAGGTAATGAGGCATAGTCTATTACACTTACATCTCCTATCTTTTCGCTCTTTGCAAGTAATGCCTCGTCCAATTTTTTCTTAAGGGTTCCGTAAAATTCCTTATCTTCTGCAACTTGACGTGTTAACTTTTCATATTCAAGATTCAATCCGGGCAGTACTTTTATGGCAGGTTCCATCCTGTTAATTTCTTCTTGTAAAAAGATTACATCCGGGTGTTTTTCAGTATATTTCTTAAGCAATCCAGAGAGTTTTAGTTTTAAGTCAGGCAATTCCTTTTCTAATCTGGTATATTCTGAAATCAAAGGAGCATTATCTTCTTCAAATTTTTTCAACCTATCCGTAGATAAGGAGAGCCTTTTCTCTACCATCTCTAACTGTGGCTGGGCAAAGGATATTACCTGGTCCATCTGTTCCTGATTCTCCTGCCTGTTATGGTCACGATAGGCATCTGCTACGGCATTGACGATTTTCATTGCCTCTTCAGGGAGATGTGAGGTTGCAGTAATCTCAATAATATCTGTGTCTCTTACGCGTTCTGACTTAACCTTTGATTGGATGTTAGATACAATCTGCTGCAATTCTGTTATAGAGGTTGAGTCAGTGACTTTGCCAAGAAGTCTCGCTGCCTTTTCAATAACGCTGGAACTTGATGCCACCTCTGCCTGGCTTGACATGATGTCACCAGGCTGATAAAGGATAAGTTCTGTTATAAGGAGTGAACTAACAGTCCTGTGCTGCTGAACCCGGACACGTGACTTTGTCTCGTAGATAGGGACCTGACCCCTTGTGTATATATAAGTAGAAAGCATTACGATAAATATAGAACCGAGGATGACTAACTTCCTTCTTCTTATAATCCTCCAGTAGTCATACAGGTTCATCTCATATTTTTGCATTACTCTACCCTCGGAACTTCTTCTTCCCACAATATTTTTTCGACAAATATATTTGCCTCTTTCTTCAGGTCAAGTGTCCTGTCATCTTTGACAGGTTCTCCGGATTGATTAAACAATACCTTTATCATAGGCGTTGTTGGCGAGCCTTTGTGTACCGCTGTAACTACCCCTATCTCGTCAGTAGAGAGACGGACAAAGCAGCCTACTGGATAAAATGATAATTCATCAATAAATATCTTGACTATATATGGCTCAAATGACGTGCCGCTCAGATTAGCAATAGTTTTCATGGCATTGTCAGGGGTAATTTTGTCCCTGTATGACCTTGGGTGGACCAATGCTTCGTATGTATCTGCTAATCCTATAATGCGTGCCGACTCACTTATGTCTCCATTAGATAACCCGGCAGGATATCCATTTCCATCCAGACGTTCATGATGCTGGCGTATAGCATCTAATATATGCTTTTCTATCCCCTTTATCTCATCTAAGATAATTGCACTCTGGACCACGTGCCTTTTTACCTTAGAATATTCTTCATCGGTGAGTTTTCTAATCTGTTTTATAAGGCTTGATACATCTGCCATTCCCACGTCACGGAGAAGAGCACTTACCCCTAAGTCCAGAAGTCTGTTTTTATCGTATCCCAAACCCATACCCATCTTTATCGCCAATATACATCCATTAACTGAATGGCTATACAGGTAATTATAATTAGATGTTCTGTTAGTCAGGAAGATGAGAATATCATTTGCATTTAAATCATCTACTGCATTTTTAATAGTAGATACAATAGTTGCGAGGTCTATGTCTTCTCCTCTTTCCACACGGTTAAATATATTCTCTAAAAGGAGTAACATATAATCATAGAGTTCTTTTGATTTCTCTAATTCCTTTGCATGGGATATCCCAACATGCGGCGGGGTAGATATGACAGGCGAGACGCCTGCCCCGCTGCCGCTAAGAGGGTAAGGTTTTTCCCCGCCCCATACAGGGATGGACTTACTCACCTTTGCTCCTGCAGTGGTTTCTTCAGGCGCGAAGATACCGGTACCTTCTATAGCCTCCTGGACTATCTCGGGTCCTATAGTTGTTGCCTTCCTTACAAACCCTGTAAATAGACTGATGTCGCATATCTGGTTTATACGGCGGGGGATACCAGCAGACTGCTGGTATATGAAGTCTATGGCTTCAGATGTGAAGATTGGCTCACGTCTTGAGACTATATTTAATCTGTGAATTATATACTCCCCTGTATCTTCCCTGCTCAGGTTGGTCAACTGGCATTTGATAGAAATCCTCTGGTCTAATTGTTTTATATTCTCTATCTTCTGCAGCAATTCAGGCTGGCCAATAAGGATTAAGGTTAAAAGAAAATTATAATCATCCTGCAGGTTTAACAACATGCGCAGTTCCTCAAAGACCTTCACATCTTCTATAACGTGCGCCTCATCTATAATTATTACAGTATGTTTGCCGTCCCTATGGTTATTTACTAAGAGTTCTTCAACCATTTTTAAGATGTCAGATTTGGAGGGTTCTATGCTAACGATACCAAGGTGGTATGCAATGACTTTTAAGAGTTCTATCTCTGTCAGTTGGGGGTTGGTTATGTAGGCACTGCGGTAGCTATTCTTATCCAATTCTTTTAAGATTGCCCTGCCTATTACTGTCTTTCCGCATCCAAACGTCCCTGTCAGGACCCCGGCCCCTTTTCTCTCCGTTATAATATACATCAATTTGGCAAGTGCCTGATAGTGCTGGTTTGAATTATATAAGAATCGGGGGTCAGTCGTGTTTTCAAAGGGCTTTTCACTCAATCCCCAGTAATTTATATACACACGTTCACCTCCCTTTAAAGTAGATTCTTCCCTCCACTGATTCGCTTTGCGAAGCGGTGGGGGTCAGAATGACATTATTGTTATTCTATAATATATCATATATATTTTAAAAAGTCAAATTTTTTATTTCGTTTTTATTTTGTAACCCCTGTTTTTTATTGCCATTTGTGAAATTTAATGGTATAATAATTTCATGAGTATCCGTATAGAACCGGATCAGAAGGATTACTATCTGATAAGGCAGGGGGCAGAATGGCTGATTGGACTCCGGTGGCTTGCTATTATAATTGTGGCTACTATCATTGGAATTTCCACCTTTATCCTGCACCTTGTTCCGGAAACCACATGGTTGCCATTGTGGCTGTGTCTTATTTTACTTATATGCGGCAATGTGTTTTTTTTGTCCATGTCTCGCAGGCATGTCTCCAGCCATTTCCTCCTTCTTGTCCAGATTGTGTCTGACCTTGTCCTCTTAACTGCCCTCCTTCACTTCTCAGGCGGAATTGAGAACCCCTTCTTCCTTGTTTTTATTTTTCATGTAATTATTGGAAGCATACTTTTACCCAAAAAGAACGCCTTCTGGATAACGTGTATGGTATGCCTTCTTTTTACTATTATGGCTTGCGGAGAACTTCTAAGAATCCTGCCTCACTATACACTGACGATTTTCCCTCATGATATGGCACATGTTGAACATGCAGCACATAAGCCAGTCTATGTTATGGGACAAACCGGGGTTTTCAGCATAGTGATGTTCTGGGCAGCCTATTTTACCACAGCAATGGCAGGGGCATTGCGGATTGAATTCGAGAAGCAAAGGAATACGTCCCTGCAACTTATTCAGGCTGCGAAAATGGCTGCTATAGGAGAATTGGCAGGGAACGTCGCACACGAAGTAAACAATCCCATAGGAATTATCATAGGTAAGACGAAAATCCTTTTATCTGACTTCAGGGACCAACTACCTGCTAAGGTGACATCTGATTTAGAGAAGGTATATCTCCATGCTGAACGTATCGCTATAATAATAAGAGGGCTTCTTACTTTTTCAAGGCCATCTATTGAAAAAAAAGAACCGATAGATATAAATACTGTGGTCAACAAAAGTTTGTTTCTTGCAGAATCACGGTTTCATTCAGGGCAGATTGCCCTGAATGTATCATTGGAAGACGGTATCCCGCAGATAGAGGGAAATGCAAACGAACTTCAGCAAGTCTTGCTCAATATAATCAACAATGCAGTAGATGCAATGCAAGACGGTGGAACCCTTACTATTCAGACTTCCACTGCCAGCCGCAGATTGGATAAAGGGCTAATACAGGGGGTGCAGATTAGTCTATTAGATACAGGGGTTGGTATTTCACAGGAAGATATGGCTCAAATATTCAAGCCGTTCTGGACGACTAAAGGGACTAAAGGGACAGGGCTTGGGCTTGCGATTAGCCATGGGATTGTCAGGAGCCATGGCGGTGAAATCTGGGCTGAGAGTAAAGCAGGGCAGGGGAGTACATTTTATGTATTTTTGCCTATTGTAGGGGCTTGATTTATCAAGCCCGTCGGGTTCAATGAATTGAACCCCTACATATTATACGAGGAATTGTATATGAAGCGTCCGAGGATTTTAATTGTTGATGATGAGATAGACATGCTTGAGGTATGTCAGGATGCCTTGCAGAAACTTAATGTGGAGGTAGTAACAGAATCAAAATCTGCCAATGCCGTCCGACGTCTTAAGGAAGAACTATGGGATGTGCTCCTTGCAGACCTGAAGATGCCGGAGATGGACGGGATAAGTTTGCTTAAAGTCGCAAGGGAAGTTTCGCCTGAGACGGTCGTTTGTATATTAACCGGATATCCTACTATTGAGACAGCAGTAGAAGCAGTAAAATTGGGTGCATTTGAATACATTACGAAACCCTTTACCCCTGACCAACTTCAAATCGTTGTCCAGCGATTACTTGAGCAGAAATTTTTGAAAGAAGAGAACCTTTTTCTTACCAGGCAGGTAGAGAAAAGATTTAAGTTTGATAACATCATTGGTAATAGCCCTGCCATGCTGTCTATTTTTGACACCATAGAAAAGGTGTCAGTGACAGATTCAGATGTCCTTATAGTTGGAGAAAGCGGTACAGGTAAAGAATTGGTTGCCCGCAGTATTCATCAACATAGTTTGAGAAAGGACCACAGGTTTGTCCCCATTGACTGCGGCGCTATCCCTGAATCACTTCTGGAAAGCGAACTCTTTGGCCATGAACGCGGTGCCTTTACAGGTGCCCATTCTACAAGTCTTGGCCTTCTTGAGTTTGCTCATAAAGGCACGCTCTTTCTTGATGAGATATGCGAACTCCATCCTGTCCTGCAAGCCAAACTACTCAGGACCTTACAGGAACGTCAGATACGACGGGTAGGCGGGAAAGACGTCATTAACGTTGATATCAGAATAATCGCAGCTACTAATAAGGAGATTGAGGCAGAGGTGAAAGAAAAGCGGTTTCGTGAAGACCTCTATTATCGTATCAATGTTGTAAAAATTAAAGTGCCTCCATTGAGGGAACGGGTTGAAGATATACCATTGTTAGTTGACCACTTCCTGAAACGGTATAGCAAAGAGTGGAAGAAAGACTCTTATAATGTTGACAATGCGGCACTGGATATTCTATGCCGATACCAGTGGCCAGGGAACGTCCGTGAACTTCAAAACGTTTTAAAACGGTCTGTCGTTCTTACCAAGAATAATCTTATTACCCCGGATGACCTTCAGGATGAATTAATTGAAAATGTTACAGAGTCACAAACCTCTACAGGGCAAGAGGGGTTCTTCCAGAGTAGAACCCGCCATATTGCCAATTTTGAAAAGAAGTATTTTCAATCCTTACTTGCAAAACACAAAGGAAATGTTACTGATGCTTCTGGTGAAGCCAATATCCCAAGATGGACATTCTACCGCCTGATAAAAAAGCACGGCCTTAGTCAAGAAGATTTCAAACAATAAATAGTCGCCCCTACATTTTTTAGAGTCACAATATTGTGATTTTGTTATGTAGATGTCACATTAGCGTGACTTTTGTGTAGATACTAATATGTATCTCCTATTCCATAACTGCATATTTTAAATTATGTTATGAAAATTATTTATTTACCAAAGACTGTGGCATGGTTTTTGCATATGATATATGAATGATTATGATTAAAGAAGTTAATTCTACAGTTCTTATAATGTCAAAAGACCCTGAGTGTATCAATTTTCTAAGGGAACACCTTGATGAAAAAGAATTTGATATGATTGAGGCAGCATCTGATTCTGAGGTTATTCAAAAAAATAATGAGGAATACCCGGATATCCTGCTTCTTGATTTTGAATCTATAAATATGCCTGCGGATATCTTAGTCTCGGTTCTACATAAGATAAATCCTCATTTACAGGTAATTCTTCTGACAGGGGTTTCTTCATTAGAGGATGCCAAGGCAATTGAACAGGGGGTATTTTATTATACATCCAAGCCTGTCGGTTCTGAAATAATTGAAGTAATAAAGGCATGCAGAAAGAGAAAAAAACGATAGAGTAATTATGAAAGAGAAAACAGAAAATTGGTGGTTGTTTGCTGTAGGGTTGGTTATATTTCTTATATTAGGAAGTATATTCTTTGGCAGACAGGTGTCCACAGCGATAAAACAGCCCATAGAATTTAATCACAAGAAACACATAGATAATGGACTTGAATGTTCTACATGCCACCAGTTTTTAAATGACGGTGTCTTTACAGGTATCCCTGATATTAATATCTGCCGGACATGCCATGAAGAACCTATTACACAAAGCCCAGAGGAACAAAAGATACGTGAATATGCCAGGAAGAAAGAAAACATACCATGGGTTAAAATTACGAGAGAACCAGGACATGTCTATTTCTCTCACCAGAGGCATGTAGTTAGCGGTAAGATAGAATGCGTCAGTTGCCATGGAAAGATGGGGGAACGCGTCAAGCCAATTCAGAAACCAGCGATAAAACTGAATATGGATATGTGCATCAACTGTCATAAGAAAACGAAGGTAAATACGGATTGCACGGCATGTCATAAGTAGAAAAAGATAGTGAACAGTGTGGTAGGTAGGACAGGCGTCCCGCCTGTCATGAGATTGGAGGATAAAATGAGCAGATTATTTCTTTCGGTCTTTATTTGGTTATTCGTCTCGTTCAATGGTTTTTGCGAGTCTATACCTTATCTTCTCCCTGGTGACTCAAAATCAGGTGGAGAGGTATTTTTTGAAAAGGGCTGTATAAAGTGTCACTCTGTGTTAGGGGAAGGCGGGAAGACTGCACCTGATATCGGGAAGACGCCTACTGCTCATCTTAGCGCTGCCCAGATTGCAGGAATTATGTGGAACCATGCCCCGCAAATGTGGGAAAAAATGGAAGAAGAGGGTATGGGTGTCCCGAGCGTAAACGAGAAAGAGATGGCTGACCTGTTTTCATTCCTGTATTCAATCAGGTATTTTGATGAGCCGGGGGACCCGGCAAAAGGGAAAGAAGTGTTGGCAGCGAAAGGGTGTATCAAGTGCCATTCTATCCGCGGCGAAGAAAATAAGGACGTGCCTGACCTGGGCAAGTGGGCAAAGTATGTAAATCCTGTTCATTGGGCACAGGTGATGTGGAACCATTCTCCTAATATGAGAGAAGCAATGGAAGGAAAAGGGCTCAAGTGGCCTGAGTTTAAAGAAAATGAAATGATTGATTTATTAGCCTATATCAGAGAAGTCAATCCTTCTCCCAATGAAATGGTTTATCTGTCTGCTGCTGACCCGAAGGCAGGGAAAAATCTCTTCAATGATAAAGGGTGTGCCAGGTGCCATGCCATATATGGAGAAGGTGGTAAAGGAGGACCTGATTTAGGGAAAAGAGAGTATCTCCCGAGGACGCTTACTCAATTGGCTGGATTGATGTGGAATCATTCACCACGCATGTGGGAAGAGATGAAGAAGGAGAAGATGGAGCATCCCCAGTTCTCAAGTTCAGAGATGGCTAATCTGGTAGCCTATTTATATTCTGTCCGGTATTTTGATGAGCCGGGGGATGCAGGAGCAGGTGAAAAGGTATTCAAGGATAAAGGTTGTGCCATGTGTCATTTTAAGGGCAGCGGGAAAGAAGGTGTGTCCTTAGGTGCGCAGGATTTAACTAAATGGAAAGGTTCGGTATCGCCTATTATGATGGCGGACACAATGTGGAATCATGGTCCGGAGATGTTGAAGAAAATGAAAGAGAAAGGTATAAACTGGCCTGAATTTAAAGGCAAAGAGATGATAGACCTTATGGAGTATTTGAATAAATAATATGAAGGTCAATAGACGTGATTTTCTGAAATTTACAGGCGGGGCAGTTACAGGCATAGCCGTTTCAGGGGCAGGGGTCCAGACTGTCAGTAACCTTATGCATGCAGTGGAAGAACCCATCTTTCCTGCTCCGGGTCAAGAGAGATGGATTCCATCTATATGCCAGCAATGTCCTGGCGGGTGCGGGATTCTTGTGCGTCTTGTAGGGGAGAGGGCTGTTAAGATTGAGGGTAATCCTCTGCATCCTGTCAACAGGGGAACGCTCTGCCCGAGAGGACAATCCGGCCTTCAGGTTCTATATGACCCTGACAGGATTAAAGGTCCAATGAAACGTATAGGTCAAAGAGGTTCAGGGAAATGGCAGGAGATAGGCTGGGAAGAAGCACTGAATATAGTATCGTCTAAATTACTTGACATTCGCTCAAAAGGGGGACCTCATACCTTAGCAATAGTCAGCGGTGAGTCACGGGGACTTATGGCGACTTTGTTAGAGAGATTCCTGGATGCATTTGGGTCTCCAAATTTTCTAAAGGGGACATCTGATGCTTCCGGAGAAACAGAGACAGCACATGTACTTACACACGGAATCAGCCATCCGTTAGGATATGATCTGGAAAAGGCAAATTATGTATTGAGTTTTGGGACAGGGCTGATTGAAGGGTGGGGGTCTCCTGTCAGGGCAATGAGGGCTTATGGGGCATTGAGACAGGGCAGGAGTGGTGCAAGGGCAAAGATTGTTCAGATAGAAAGCCGCCTTTCTACTACAGGGGCAAAGTCTGACGAATGGGTGCCTGTCCATCCTAACACAGAGGGTGCTATGGCACTTGGTATTGCTTATGTGATTATTTCTGAAAGGTTATATAACAGGGAATTTATAGAGAGGAAGACGTTTGGTTTTGAGGATTGGACCGATGAAAAAGGCGTTGTCCATACAGGGTTCAAAAATCTGGTCCTGAAGGAATATTCATTAAATTCAGTCTCTAAAATCACCGGCGTGCCTGTGGAAACCATATTGAGGTTAGGCAGGGAATTTGCAACTACCCGTAAGTCCCTTGCCATCTTTGGACAGGGGGGTAACGTTAATTATACCAGACTTTATGATGATATGGCTGTCCACAGCCTTAATGCCATGGTTGGCAACATAGATGCCGAGGGCGGGATAATTATTCAAAAGGATGCGCCTTTGAGTCCATTGCCTGAGGTCCAGACTGATGAAACCGGTGAAAAAGGCAGAAAGATGGTCCGAATTGATGGGGCGCTCACGGATAAATTCCCCTTTGCTGTAAACGTTCTTCATAATATCAATAGTGCAATTACAGATGGCAAGCCTTATCCTCTCAATGCCTTATTTATCTATCGTGCAAACCCGGTCTTTCTCCTGCCAGAGGGCGTAGAATTTATAGAGGCTTTAAGTAAGGTCCCTTTTATCGTAAGTTTTTCATCATTCATGGATGAGACGACAGAACTTGCTGACATTATCCTTCCTGACCATACCTACCTTGAAAGATGGCAGGATGGACTGGCTTCCCCAACCATTGAATTTTCCGTATGCGGGCTTCGCCAGCCTGTGGTCCAGCCTATTTACAACACCATGCACACAGGGGATGTTTTGCTTTCTATTGCAAAGAAAATAGGCGGCAGTGTCCGGGATGCCTTCCCATGGAACAATTTTGAAGAGGTATTAAAAGAGAGCCTGAAAGGGTTGTATGAGGCAAAGAGGGGTTCTGTAATAGGGACTGCCTTTGAGGAGAAATGGGGCAAGATGTTAGAAAGGGTTGGCTGGTGGTCACCCACCTACAGTTCGTTTGATGAGTTGTGGAAACAGTTAGTTGAAAAGGGCGGCTGGTGGGACCCATCTTACTATTATGGTGATTGGGACAGGATATTTCAGACTCCGTCTAAGAGATTTGAATTCTATTCCCAGGTATTATCTAAAAAGCTGGAAGAATTGATTTCAGAGTCTAAGGGTATAGAGGGTCCAGAGATGGAGAGATTACTTACACAATGGGGGGTTGAGGCTCGCGGGGACAAGGTTTTCTTGCCGCACTATGAGGCGGTGAAGGAAGCAGGGGATGAGAAGGCGTTCAAATTCTTTCTATACCCGTATGAGCCATTGGCATTACTCGGGGGAGAAGGAGCCAATCAGCCATTCCTGCAGGAAATCATCGGAGGACATGTCCAGGAGGAATGGCTAACCTGGGTGGAAATAAATCCTGAGACAGCAAAAGAATTAGGCATATCAAATGGTGATATGGTATTGATAGAATCCGTTAAGGGAAGAGCCATGGTAAAGGCAAGACTATATCCCGGGGCTATGCCTGACGTAGTTAATTTGCCTTTGGGGTTAGGCCATGATGCCTGCGGCAGGTGGGCTCGCGGCATAGGTGTAAATGTAAGTAAACTCGTTATCAGGAAAGTTGACCCATTGAGCGGTAAGCAGAACTGGGCAGGGACAAGGGTGAGGGTTATAAAAGTTTAGGGTGGATTATGTCACGTTGGTGTATGGTTATAGATTTGGATAAATGTACCGCTTGTCAGGCATGCGTAGTTGCATGCAAGCAGGAGAACAATGTTCCGACTGCCGGGCATGACGAAGCGGCAAAGGGAAGGACTATATCCTGGATGAAACTTATCCCGATTACTATGGAAGGAGAATATCCTCACGTGAGGATGAGATTAATCCCCAGGCCCTGCATGCATTGTGATAACCCGCCTTGCACAAAGGTATGTCCTGTGCGTGCTACACAGATTGGCAAGGAAGGGCTTGTGGGTCAGATATACCCTCGATGCATAGGATGCCGCTATTGCACTACTGCCTGCCCATATACTGTCCGGTATTTTAATTGGTATAAACCCGGATGGACTGATAAGGCTCGTGAGTCTCTAAACCCTGATGTGTCTATCAGACCTAAAGGGGTAGTGGAAAAATGCACATTCTGCCACCACAGACTGCAGAAGGCGCGGGATAAAGCAAAGCGTGAGGGGCGTGAACTTAAGGAAGGGGATTATGTGCCTGCCTGTGTTCAGACATGTCCTGCCGGTGCAATGTCCTTTGGGGATATAGAAGATACGAAGAGTAAAGTCTGGGAACTATCAAGAAGCATAAGGGCATTCAGACTCATGGAGGAATTGGGGACTAAACCAAAGGTAATATATCTTTCTGAAGGGGGTGACTGAGGTCACGAATAAGTGACCTCACGTTTAGTCACGCCTTGCGAGTCGGTGAGCAGGGTCGGGGGTTGAGATGGAAAAAAAGATTGACCTGAAAGAAGACGCCGCTTTATTACAACCTATTACTAAGGGTGGATGGGGTTTTTATTTGACCGTCCTATTCCTTTTAGGCATAGGTGCATGGGCAATCAGGGCATGGCTCTGGCAGCTCAGGCAGGGGTTAGGCGTAACAGGATTAAATGTCCCTGTATATTGGGGTATATATATTACCAATTTCGTATTCTTCATAGGTATAAGCCATGCAGGAACACTAATCTCGGCTATATTGAGACTATGCCAGGCAGAATGGAGGAGGTCAATAACAAGGGCTGCAGAGGTTATAACTGTCCTTGTCCTGTTTTTTGGAGCAGGTAACATCATACTTGACATGGGCAGACCGGACAGGGCACTCAACGTCATACTCCATGCGAATTTCAGGTCGCCTCTTTTATGGGATGTGACGAGTATCACGGTCTATCTTACTGCCAGCACTATTTATCTCTATCTGCCTCTTATCCCTGACATTGCCATATTAAGAGATGCAATGCCGAGGAGGAGATGGTTCTATAGAATCCTTGCATTGGGCTGGAAAGGGACAGAAAAGCAGGAAAAACTGTTGAATAAGGCAATCGCTATCATGGCTATAGCCGTAATACCTATCGCCGTATCAGTCCATACAGTCGTATCATGGGTCTTCGGTATGACTACGCAGCCTATGTGGCATTCTACTATATTTGGCCCATATTTTGTGGTAGGGGCAATATTCTCGGGTATAGCAGCAATCATAATTGCCATGGCACTCATACGCCGTGTATATCATCTTGAGAAATATCTCAAGCCAATACATTTCAATAACCTGGGCATCCTGCTATTTGTCATGACGCTGCTCTGGTTCTATTTTACCTTTTCAGAATTCCTTACAACATTTTACGGTGGAGAGCCAATGCACATGGAGATATTCTATTCTAAGGTTACAGGCATATATGCAAAACCGTTCTGGGCAATGGGTATCTTTTGTTTCGTTATTCCGTTCACATTGCTTTGCAGGAAGAAAACGCGTACTGTAGCAGGGACAGTAATTGCCTCTATATCGGTAAATATCGGGATGTGGCTTGAACGGTTTTTGATTGTGGTGCCATCCCTTTCCCGCCCGAGGCTTCCTGTAAATTCAGGGAACTATGTCCCGACCTGGGTGGAATGGTCTATGATGGCAGGTTTCCTTGCGACGTTTATTCTGCTATACATACTATTTACAAAACTATTCCCTATAGTTTCTATATGGGAGATACGCGAGGGCAGGGAAAAGTCGCTGGAAGAGGTACATGAGAGGGTGAAGGGCTACCTGCCGGAATAATAATTTGACAAATTGGGTGGGATTTGATATGATTAAGAAACTTAAAATTAGGTTCTACTTTAGTTAGATGAGAGGATATGTTCATGTATAAAATTCTTGTAATAGCGCTTATAACCTTGTTTCTCCAAATCAAGATTGCATGTGCGGGAGAACTATACTCCCTTTCTGATGACCCTTCAAAAGGACAGGAAATCTTTATCAAAAAGGGGTGTGTCCAATGCCATTCTATCCGCGGTGAAGGCGGCAATATTGGACCTGACTTAGGCAGGAAGGTTTTCAACCTGAGCCTTATCCAGATTGCAGGGGAGATTTGGAACCATTGCAGTATCATGAGCCAGAAGATGGAAGAACTAAAGATACCATGGCCCAAGTTTGAAGGAAACGAAATGGCAGATTTGATATCCTTCCTGTATTATCTAAACTATTTTGATGAACCAGGTGATGCTGCCGCAGGGAAGGACATCTTCTCTGATAAAGGCTGTATCAAATGCCACTCCATCGGCGGAGAAGGAGGCAAGGTAGGACCTTCACTTGACCAGTTGAGTCAGTATGCATCTCCTGTATTTATAGTCCAGAGTATGTGGAACCATTGTAAGGAGATGGTATCAAGGATGCGCGAACGCGGCATAGAGGTGCCTGCCTTTCGCAATCATGAGGTAGTTGATTTATTTGCCTATATTCGTACTGCAGGTAAATCAGGGAAAGTAGAGATGGTATATTCCTCACCAGGGAACCCCAAAAACGGAGAAAGATTATTCGTATCCAGGAATTGTATCAAATGCCATTCCGTAAATGGCGAAGGAGGCAGTATCGCTCCTAACCTCGCTAAGGTGGAATTTCAGTATAGTCTTACACAGATTGCGGGTATAATGTGGAACCATCTATCTAAGATGTGGGAGAAGATGGAAGAGATGAATATACCGCCGCCTGTCTTTTCAGGGGATGAGATGGCAGACGTCATTGCATATATGTATTCCATCCATTATTCCGGTGAGACTGGAGATGCTGCACGCGGAAAGGAGTTATTCTCTTCCAAAGGGTGTATGAGGTGCCATGCCGTTCAAGGGGAAGGCGGGGACATAGGTCCTGATTTAGGAACTTCAGAATGGGTTAAGTCTCCTGTTATCACGGCTCAGGTAATGTGGAACCATGCACCCATTATGGCGGCTAAGATGAAAGAGACTAATCTGCCATGGCCTAAGTTTGAAGGAAACGAGATGGCAGATTTATTTGAGTACTTAAGGACAAAATGAATTAGACTCTTCGCTACGCTCAGAGTGACATCCCTTTTTGTCATTCTGAGGCGTAGCCGAAGAATCTCAACTTTGAAATTCCTGTCCACTAAATTATGATTGAAACCGGAGAAGATTCCAAGAAACTCTCAAGACGCAGTTTTCTTGACTGGCTCATACGGGGCTCGTTCCTATTTACTTTTCTTGCTGTTGCAGGGACTATTGCTTCTTATGTATGGCCTCCAAAACCTTCCAGGATGAAGGCTGGCGGCGGTGAACGGACCATGATTGGCTCTACAGATGATATATCGCTTGGCAAAGGGAAGGTAATTATGTATAATAATAAGCCTGCATTGGTAATTCATACTAATGCAGGCTTCTCTGCAATATCTGCAGTGTGCACACATTTAGGATGTATAGTAAAATGGGATGAGTCCAGGCAGGAGATAGTATGCCCCTGCCATGGCGCTTTTTTTGACACCAGGGGGAATGTCCTGACAGGTCCTGCCCCGGGTCCTTTACCGACTTATAAAGTAACTGTGAAGGATGATAAGATATATGTAGGGGAGACATAAGTGGGTAAAAATAATCCCAAGTCTTTTTTTACAAAAATTGAAAACTGGTTCAAGGAGAGGATAGACGTATATGCAATTCTGGATTCATTTTCCTCTCTTACCGGATTTCTATATACGGAATTAGACAAGCGCCTGAACGTCCAAGATGCGGTAGAAAAGGCGCTTAAAAAACCTGTTCCGAAACATGTAAACTGGATGTTCTGTTTCGGAGGGATTACCTTCCTGCTATTCATAGTGCAGATAGGAACCGGCATACTATTAGCCTTGTACTATAAACCCTCGCCGGAGAATGCTTATGAGAGCATTCAATATATAATGAATGAGGTCAGGCTTGGATGGCTGATAAGAGAGGTCCATGCATGGAGTGCCAATTTGATGATACTCGCTCTCTTTTTTCATATGCTCCGTGTATTCTTTTATGGTGCCTATAAATCTCCGAGGGAGTTGAACTGGATTGCAGGGATGTTTTTGATGTTTATTACTTTGACATTTGGGTTTACAGGATACCTCCTGCCATGGGACCAATTGTCATATTGGGCTACAACAGTGGGGACAGAGATAGCAGGGGGTATACCATGGATGGGTAAATACATACTTTATGTAATGAGGGGTGGAGAGAATGTTACAGGGGCGACACTCTCCAGATTTTATACCTTGCACGTCATAGTCCTGCCGTGGACTGCAGCAGTTTTTTTAGGGACGCATTTCTTGATGATACGCAGGCAGGGTATATCGGGACCGTTATAATGGAAGACAAAAAAGAAGAAGGAACGCCATTTTTCCCTAATCACCTTCTTAAAGAGGTGATTGCTGCTTATATCGTGATAGGCATAGTCCTTACTACGGCAATTATCATGCCATTTGGACTGCACGGTAAGGCAGACCCATTGTCAACGCCTGAAGGGATAAAGCCTGAATGGTATTTTCTGTGGATGTATCAACTCCTTAAATATTTTCCCCAGAAGGTTGGCCCTATAAGCGGTAAATTTGCAGGGATAATTACGTGCGGGCTCATCATGCTGGCTGTTTTAGTGTGGCCCTTTATTGACAGGGACCCTGAGCGTAATCCAAGAAAAAGGATTATAATAATTTCCCTGGGTATAATCGGAATAATATTTGTGGGTTTGTTCACACTCTTAGGACACATATCAGAGTCAGAGATGAAGATATTTGGCAAGACATATAAATTTGATATGAAAGGACTACCGCATCATGAATAAAACCACTCATTTGGAATTAGATTGCTTCGTCGCTATGCTCCTCACAATGACATCTATTTTCTTCTTCGTCCCACATTCTTACGCGGAAGAGACGAATTCATGTATAGTGTGCCATAGCGAGAAATTGACAGAATTCAAGGAGAGCATCCATATGGCAAGGGGCGTCACTTGTATTGAATGCCATGGCGGAGACCCTAAAATTATGGATACGTCTGCCATGGATGTTAATAAAGGGTTTAAGTCCAAATTTTCAAAGAAGGATGTCCCCCAACTCTGTGCCTCCTGTCATTCTGACGTTAAGATGATGACCCCTTATGGACTGCCAACAGACCAGTTAGACCATTATAAGGTAAGCCATCACGGCAAGAAATTATTTGAAGAAAATGATGAGAATGTTGCAGTATGTACCGACTGCCACGGAGTTCATCTTATACTCAGTAAAGATAACCCCAAGAGTTCGGTCTATAAGGGTGCACTTCCTAAGACATGCGCCAAGTGCCATTCTAATAAGAAATTAATGAAGGATTATAATATCCCTACGGACCAGTATGAGCAATATCAGGATAGTGTCCATGGGACAGCGCTTTTTAAAAATGGTAATCTATCAAGCCCAAACTGTGCAAGATGTCATGGCGTGCATGGAGCTACACCGCCGGGTGTATCAGAGGTCTCTATGGTATGCGGCCAGTGCCACAATAATACCAGAGAATATTTCAACAAGAGCCCTCATAAAGCCGCCATGAAACTTAAAGGCTTGTCCGAATGCACCATGTGCCATAGTAACCACAGGATATTAAAGACTGATATAAAGATGTTTGACGACGTATGCAAAAAATGCCATGACCAGAATAGCAAGGAATTTCAATTAGGGAGTGAGATAAAAGCCAATATAATCAATGCTCATAAAACGATAGATAAAACAGAAGAGTTGATAAAAGAGGCTGAGGAAACAGGTATTTATATGGAGGATGAGAAGGCCCTTTTGGAAGATGCCAAAACCAACCTTATCCAGCTATTACCTGCACAGCATACGCTCTCATTAGCAGTAGTCAGGGATTATACGAGTAAAATAGATTCGGCATCTACTGATATTAAGAATAAGATTGATGAAATCAAGGATGAGTTAAGGGTGAGAAAATTGGCTGTAATACTGGTATGGATTATAGTCCTCTTTATAGTTTTACTGATAACCTTAAAGATAAGAAGGCTAAGTGCCAAATAGTATGGAGCAGTTTAAATACAAAGTAGAGATTCCTGATATGGAATACTGGCAGAAGATTATAAAGTGCCAGTATGCCTGTCCTGTCCTTACGCCGGCCGGTAGATACGTTACGAGCATATCTGAAGGCGACTATGAGAAGGCATATGATTTTGCCAGACTCCCCAATCCCTTTGTCTATGTATGCGGCAGGGTCTGTGACCACCCGTGTGAGACAGCCTGCCGAAGGGGCGATATAGACGAGCCAATCTCTATCCGCGCAATGAAACGTGTGGCTACTGACCATCACTCATTGAGTTTAGGCCATGCCCATGGACATATAGTTAAGGAGAAGAACAACAGGCGTGTGGCTGTATTAGGGGCAGGGCCTGCAGGTCTTTCCTGTGCACATGACTTAGCCAGGTTGGGGTACAGTGTTACCATATTTGAGTCTTCACCTGTAGCAGGCGGTATGTTATATCTGGGATTACCTGAATACAGGTTATCAAGAGATATAATAAGATTAGAGGTTGATGCTATTATCAATCTGGGAGCGGAATTGAAAACAAATAAGGCGATAGGCAGGGATTTCTCATTGCCTGACTTAAAACAGCAGGGATTTGAGGCTGTCTTCATAGCGATTGGCGCACATAAAAGCAAGGATTTAAGGATGGAAGGATTAGATTTAGACGGGGTGCTTAAAGGTGTGGATTTTCTGTTAAATATCAATTTAGGATATAAGGTTGACCTGGGTAAGAAGGTGATAGTCATTGGCGGCGGAAACGTTGCAATGGATGTGGCGCGTTCAGCTATGCGCAAAGTTGCAACATCTCTTATACCAGGCGGACTTGAGGAGATGAGAGAGGCTGTAGAAGTAGCAAGACTCGCACTAAGACGCGGCGCCAGAGAAGTCCATCTCGTGTGTTTAGAGTCAAGGAAAGAGATGCCTGCCCATCCATGGGAGGTAGAAGAGGCAGAAAAAGAGGGGATTATTATACACCCTTCTTTGGGTCCTAAAAGAATAGTCGGCGCCGAGGGTAAAGTAGTGGGGTTAGAGACAATAGACGTCCAATCGGTATTTGACAACGATGGCAGGTTCAACCCGGCATTCAAGGCAGGGACAGAGAAGGTTATTGAAGGGACAAGCGTAATACTTGCTATTGGTCAGGCGTCGGATTTGAGTTTCATAACAAAAGAGGATGGTATTGAGATGACAAGACGCGGGACAATAGCAGTTAACGAGGAGACGCTTGCCGCTACTGCATCAGGTATTTATGCAGGGGGTGATGTAGCCTTTGGCCCACGGAATGTCATTCAGGCTGTAGCAGACGGGCAGAAGGCGGCTCGAGCTATAGACTATTATTTAAAAGGTAGAAGAGAACAAAAGAAGATTGCAAAGTTCACTGTGCTTAAAGACCACAGGATGTCCAAAGGTTACGATGCGATAGAAAGACAGAAAGTTCCTGTCCTGCCTTTAGACAGAAGGATTGGTATTGCCGAGGTTGAGTTAGGTTTCCCTGACAATGCAGCAAAAGAGGAAGGGAAAAGGTGTCTTAAGTGTTTTATAAACACAATCTTTGATAGTAGTAAATGTATATTATGCGGCGGGTGTGTGGATGTCTGCCCTGAATATTGTCTGAAGATGGTCCGCATTAATAATATTGAAGGTGACGAGAATCTCGTGAAGTTAATCGGGAAGAAGGGCGGCGTTCAAACAGCAATGCTCAAGGATGAGACTAAGTGTATACGG
>CAYVEO010000042.1:0-23499 GCA_964449965.1 uncultured Planctomycetia bacterium | reverse complement strand
CCGAGCTAACTATTATTATAAGTGCAAATATCAACAGAACGTTCAGGGTCTTCTTCCTTATAGATTCTCTAAATGTATTATTGCCAATTGTAAATGCTTTCTTCACAGCAATCACAGTCCTACCCCCTGAACTTTACCGGATGTATCTCTCCTATATTCATTATGTTTCCCGATATAAATTGCACAGAGGTTATATTTATCCACAGTGCAGAATTTTTCAGATGCCTTGTCCAGATACAGGTTATTCCATGCACTGCACATAGGGAATTTGCTAATTCCCTTACTCTTTTTCTTAAAATAAGGGCAGGGCATAGGACATGTTCCTTATAGTTCCTGATTCTCACCCCAGCGAGGAGTGATTGCATCGGCAGGCAGTTCTTCGTGTCCTGGTGTCTGAAACGGACCGGTCAGTCTCGGCCAGTCGGTCGGACGTTCCATATCCTGCCCGGTTTTGAGCACTTTTATATCAGGATATTTGCTCTTGATCCGGCCCCAGGTAGTCTGGGCCCAGAATTTCTTCTCCAGCACTTTTAACGCCGTCTCTATTAAGGGTCCTGATACTGCTCGGCCTACGGGCGGCCACCAAAGGCTTTCGGTATCACGGTCCCAGAGTACGAAGGCATCCCTGCCGCCCCAAACGGTTTTATCGGCGTAAGTATAGCCGCTGAGAGCAAAGGTCAAGATGTGCCCGCTGATGCGCCTGTCGTACACGGCACCCAGGTCAGCCAGTATGCAATAGGCTGCGAAGATGGGCCGGCCGCCCACCACATCGTTGACTACTTCGTGCCGTATCAACAATTCTATAGGATAGACTTTCACATCATCATCAATCTTGACTGCTAAGACACGTTGGTAGTCATCTAACCATGGCCATTGGTCTGCTTCTTCATTAGAAACGAATTCCGGTTTAATTAATGCCGGAAACCTTTCACGTCCAATGCCATAATGTAACTTGTTGGGATCGAGCCGGAATTCAGTAATATCAAAGTGTTGGCTCTTGTCAGACCCTCCCCACAGATAACGTTTACCATCTTCCTCAATAATCCTCTGGTGTGTAGAGATGGATGGGTCAATGCCTTGTCCTGAAGAGATGATGCGGTATATACCTAACCACGAAGGAAAGGTATAGACAAGAATAAAATGGGTCACCAGTAAGACAAACAGAATTCTGAATAATATTTTTGACCTCATACTATAATAACAAAAAATTCTTTGAATTTATTCAAAATTTTTAACTGATACTTTATAGATGATATTTTTACTCTTAAGTCTATAATCCATATACCACGAATTCCCTTTTTAAAATGTTAGACGTATAGGTGTGAGTGCTACATCACTGTTAATCGGGATAGCGAAACTATAAGAAACCAGTATAAAGAAGGCTAATATACAACATAAGTAAAAGCCGATTACTCTCATAGTTATAACTCTTCCAATTTTCCCACAGCCAGTCCCATCGGAAACCCTTCATGTTCATGGATAACCCTCAATAAAAATAAAAATTCTTGACAAGGAGATTACCATATCTTATACTGAAAGGGCGATAAAAAGGTGCCTAAAATGAGTTACCAGCATAAAAATCTGGCAGGTGGAAAATGGTTTGAACTTTCGTTTCCGGCTCAAATGGCTAATATCGGAAGTGAAGTGAGTAGAGCCATAAGTTGGAAAAACAAAAATAATCCGGAATATAGTCAAAAGGCTTTTGAGCGCGCTTTAGAGCTTCTCTCCTTAACTATCTCTGATGAAAAAAATAAAAAACGACTTAGAGAATTAACCCGTCTTAACGAAGTGTTGGTAGACTACTTTGCTTTTAATAACGAGTATAAATCCAGTGACCAATCCTGGCAAAACTATTTTCTCGCCTTCAATTATATGGCAAGATTGGGATATTAATATGAATATATTTTTACTCTCATTCCTCACCAAACGCCTTCAGGAGTGCCTCAATCGCCTTGTCGTGAAGTTCAGGTGTGATTGCCTTTCCGTCTTCAAAAATCTCCTTACCTGCTTCATTTTTCAAATTCTTCCTGATGCGTTCCCACATCGGGGTATTGTAGTGTTGGTGACAGGCAACGCAGAGTCCTTCCCTTTCCACCATGTTACGCTCCTCCTCATTTAGAGGTCTGTCCTCCATATGGGGCATATTCTGAACCTGTTTTCCGGAGCGGGTCACCAATTGGTCCCATGCATAAGGGAAATCCAATATTTTAGGAACCTGCCACTTTGCCTCTTTGGAACCTTGAATATCCCCATAGTAACCTTCGGAGTTGTTCATGAAGTGAGGTTTCTCAGGTTCTAATATACCCTGGCTCCTTGAGACTGCAGTTCCGTATCCGATTGCCTTGGGATTGGTGTGGCAGGATTCGCATGTCCTGGCCGGGATAGTGTTGGCGTGAGGCTGGACCGGTGCCAGAGTCGGAGCGTCAAATCCATCTGATGTTTTTCTAATCTGGTTGGCAACTATAACCTTGCCATTCTCATCCACATAACTCCATACTACCTGGCAGCCTGGAATCACCGGAGATACCTTCCCTTTGACATTGATTCCCAATATTGGCTCCTCCCATCGCATGAACCCCCGGTTTTCATCTATGTCACCTTTGGTTTTTGTCACCCTCTGCAGTCCGGTTTTTGGGTCGTGGTTTAGGGCTGTCTTTACCCAATCTGTCCCTTCCTTTCTACGGTCATATTTAGTATGGCAGCCATAGCACTGCGGCGCCCAGGTGGAGTGGCAGGCATAGCATTCTAACTTGTCCATATGCTGATGCACCGTATCCATCGCCACCTTGCCTTGATTAGTCTTCCACTTATTTGCTAAATTGATACCTTTTAAGATGGGAACCTTGTGCTCTTTATCATCATAAAGGCTGGTTAGGATTACCTCGTTGCCATTTCTTATCAGGTTCTTCCTGGGATTACCCCGGGATGTGAGAAGATACTCAACGCCTTCTATCTTATAACCCCCTCGCTCACCTTCCAGAGTCACAGGGGTTCCATGTCCTATGGGCAACTCCCATGGGTATTTCTGCGGAGTCCCATGGCAGTCCTGGCATTGGATTTCCACCTGGTAGAGGGTGCTCGGATAAATGTTGCCATCCCCATGCACGTCAATTGATGTGTGGCAGTCTATGCACTGCATGCCCTTGGCAAAATGGATGTCCTCACGCACTTTGATGTAATCTTTAGTGAAAAGGAGTTCTTGCGGTTCTCCTTTCTCGTTAAATGGCATCCCCATATTGTCGGACTTGTAGTCGTATTCAAAGGCGCCTACGAACGTGGTGCCGATTCTCTTGCCACGGGTGTGGCAATGCGTGCACTGGGCTGCTGGAATTTTCAGAGTGATTTCGTGCCTGATAGGATGGCCAGGTGCATCTTTTGGGATAGTTGGGTCATTTCCCTCATAACGTGCCTCATTAGAATAGAGGACATGGCAGGCAGAACATCCGCTTGCCCTGTGGTCGCCGCGCTTATCACGCCCCTCTTCCCAAATATGGCAGCGGGCACACTGCTTACGGTACATATCGCTTATGGCAGCCTTGTTGGGGTCATTCCAAAGTTTCATACCACTATCAAAGTCTGGAATTTCTTTGGATTTTTCAACACGTTTTATGAACCCATTCTCTATAGCCTTGGCAATCCACTTTTTGTAGATGGGTGTTCCTGCCGAAGGGACAGGACCATCTGGGTCGTCCATGTCAAAGTCAGAGAAAATATAATCCCCTTTTTCGTGGACCCCGTTAGACATCAGGGTGTGGGAGGCCTTGCCAAATTCAAGAGACATTAATCCTCTCTGCATCCGGTAGACATGGTTGCTGCCAGTTGCTCCGGAAGGGTCAGTAGCCGTGGAGACAATCTGGAGCATCTTTCCACCAGCAGCATCAGGTAAATCTTTCCCCATAATTGTGTTCAAGGCATGTTCATTAGAGTGGCACTTGGCACAGCCTAATCCTTTGCTTACTACCCACATAGCGCCAGGATTGGGGAAGAACCCTTTATGTGCCTCTTCCTTTGTAGCAGCATTTGCGTTGCCTTCGTGGCAATCTACACAGCCCTTGCCGATTCCGCCCATGTTAGAGATGAACGCCATTTTGGTATTAATCTGCTCTATCCCCTCATGGCAGGCAAGACACCCTCTTTCCTTAACTAAATCAGGATTAGCCTCTTCAAATTTTCCTGCAGCATGGAGTACAGTCGCATTCAGTATGTAGGTTAAAACCAAAACTATAATTTTTTTACCATTCATCTTTCTCCTCCTCAGGCATAAGATTTATTAAATATTCCGCCACTGCATCTACCTGCTCATCTGATAGAATTTCTCTCCATGTAGGCATTACCAGAGGCGGCTCCTCTTTGTTGGAGTCTTCTTTTTGGACCACTGATACACCGTCCCAAATCTTTTTCTTAACTTCTTTTTTGGTGAACCCTTCTGCTACATGAGATAGAGATGGCACAAGTCCACCTTTTGCATTGGGATTTTTTACCCCGCCTTTACCTTCCTTACCGTGACAGACGTAACATGAATAATTTTCAAAAATATTTTTACCCAACGCCACTTTATTTGGCTCTGTCTCTGCTGCAGTGACCAATTCGGAAATGAATATAAAATATGCCAGAAATAAGATCTTTTGTTGTTTCATAGAGGTATTTACCTACCTTATTTAACCATAGCAATTTTCGTGCCAAGCATAAAATGAACAATGGATTAGTGGAATCAGTGGTCGTAACGTATTGTAAATATATGAATTATAAGATAAAATGATGGGATTGGGATGGACAGGCGCATGTTATAGGATAGTAGTCTTAATGGTCATTTTTTGACCAGACTTCAGAAAGTGAACATAAAATGAATACTGGAATTTAGCAGGACGCGGGCAGTAGATTTATGAGGTTCCTGACACAATGTCTTCGTGACTGCGGAGTTTGGCTTTGAGTGTATTTCTGGATATTCCAAGTAAGCGAGCTGCCTCGCTTAGATTGCCTCCTAATCTTTGGACAACATACGAGACGTAACGGTGCTCCATTTCACTTAAGGAGGACATATCCCCAAAAACATTACCTTCCTGTTTGCAGACAAACGATGATGTCTGAATCTCTCCTGGCAGATGGGCAGTTGTTACCTCATCCGTTCCACAGAGAATTGCGGCACGTTCCATCATATTGCGGAGTTCACGGACGTTTCCCGGCCACCTGTAGGAAAGCAAAATCTCTTCAACCTGCTGCGTCAGGCGGAGTGGTCCCTTTCGCAATGCTAAGGCCGCCTGCTGTAGGAAGAATTTCGCCAACAGCACAATGTCAGCCCCGCGTTCCCTAAGTAGCGGCACACTGATATAAAATGTGTTCAGTCTGAAGAAAAGGTCCTCACGGAACAACCCTGCTCGGATCTGCGATAAAAGGTCTCGGTTGGTGGTGGCAAGGACACGTACATCCATCCGAATCTCCCTTTGACCGCCGACGCGGCGAAACGGCTGTCCTTCCACCACGCGCAGCAACTTTGCCTGGAGACCAATCTTCATCTCCGAAATCTCATCAAGTAGAAGGGTTCCATTATTGGCCATTTCAAAAAGCCCGGTACGCGCTTCCTTGGCATCTGTGAATGCACCCTTTTCATGGCCGAAAATCTCACTTTCTAATAATTGTTCTGGGAACGCACTGCAATTCACCTTGACCAGAGGTCCCTTAGAACGTGAAGAGAGGCGATGGAGGACGTCTGCAACGAGTTCCTTACCTGTTCCTGTCTCCCCGATTATAAGTACAGGTGTATTTGTATCGGCTACTTTGCGGATTAACTCGCGAACTTGCTCAATGGCTTGACTTTCACCGAGGATCTCTGTAATTTCACATCTTCTTTCCCGTTCACGTTCCAGCAGACGGACATTGCGGCGCAATGTCCGGGTCTCTATAGCTCGCTCCACGGTGAGGTGCAGTTCCTCAAGTTCAAAAGGTTTAACGATAAAATCACTAGCGCCTTCTTTCATTGCCCGGACTGCCGTCTTTATCTCAGGAAAAGCCGTAATAATGACCACGACAGTTTCCTTATCTATGTCCCGGGCAGCGGTCAGGACATCAAGTCCTGAACCATCTGGAAGATTAATGTCAAGAAGGATGAGGTCCACATTACGTTGTTTCAAAAGATGCATTGCCGCGGATATGGTAGAGACACCGAATACCTCGCAGCCTCTGCGTCCAAAGGACTGTTCCAGAGAAGTCCGCAGTCCCTCGTCGTCTTCCACTATAAGCATTGTCCATTTCATAGTTACTATCACCTCATTCAGTAGTTGATTTCTAAATAATCGTCTCAGGGAACGTCACAGCGACAACCGTTCCCTTGCCTGGTTCGCTATCAATCTTGATTGTTCCTCCGTGGTCCTGAACGATTTGCCGGCAGATGGCCAACCCGAGGCCAGTTCCTTCATGTTTGGTTGTGAAAAACGGATCCCATATCCTGTCAAGTATATCAGGGAAAATACCCTCACCTCTATCTATGACCTCTAATCTTGCAATTCCAGGTTCTATAATAGGACCTGGAGTCAGAGCGAGTCGCTGGATTTTCACGACTATCTCCCCACTATCCCTGGACGCATCTGCCGCGTTCAAGATTAGATTCATAAGAAGCTGCCGGAGTTGGTCCGCTACGCCATAGACCTTCGGCGTATCCTTGGCAACTTCACATCGCAAAATCAGCCCTTTTTTTCTTAAATCCGCTGAAACCAGCGTGACAACACTCTGGGTTACCTCGGACAGGGAGACGTTTTCCTTGATTTGGTCTCCGCCGAGTCTGGCAAGCCGGGAAAAGGAACGTAAAAACGCTGCCAGACGGTCAACCTCTCTTATGATTTCGGTCAACAACCCATGACATTCTTTGCAGAGGTCTTTATCTTCCCCTGCCACCTGGATTTTTGTCTTGATGGCTGCCAGGGGATTACCTACTTCGTGCAGGACACCCGCTGTAATCTGACCAATTGATGCCAGTTTGTCTGTACGGGCCATTCCACTTTGAATCTGATGAAGCATTTCAGTCTGACGTTCCACCTCCCGCTTAAGCTCAAGATTCCACGCAGACAAATGTTCCCGTGCCTGGCGAAGATGCTGGGTCATCGTATTGAAGTCGTTAGCCAACTTCTCAATCTCATCACCTGTGGTAATATTAAGGTGTTTTTCTAAGTCGCCTGCGGCAATATCACGCGTTGCGTGTTGTAACTGCACTATTGGTCTAACAAGATAGTCACCTATCAACATCCCAAGAATGGCCGCTACAGCAATCACAAAAGTCATAACAACCAGGAGAAAAGTCGTCAGGTATCTAATAGGTTGTTCTATAGGGGCATTAGGATGTCCAATCATAAGTGTCCAGCGCCGTTGTGAATCTTGTTGGTCAATAGATATAGAAGCGCTGGAAAGAAAGTCTTTTCCTGTCTTTACCAATTGCCCGCCATTTGAGTGAGCCAGGATGGTCCGGATTTGCTCTGGGGTATAGTCCCTGGATAATTGCCGCTGCTTCTCAATACTAAAGATATTTTGTCTCTCTTCGGATTCGCCGACATAGCCTAAGTAAGCGCCATCTTGGTCAACCAGCCAGGCTTCCACCCCAGATGCAATGGGCTCAATAATAGACAAAAGATGGTGAGCATAGATATTAATTATTAGCAGTCCCCGGCCTAATCCTTTCTCTCCGAGGACCAGGATTGCGTAGCGGACAACCCCAAGTGGTGGAAGTTCTACTTTCCCGTGTTCAATATTGAGGTCCATTGGGGAGACGTAAATTTGTCCTGGTTCCATGTCAAGTGCGGCTTTCACATAGTACCTATTGCTCTTGTCCTGGAGTTGGACATAGGGAACAATCTGGGGTAAACCATTTTCTACATTAAGCCGCACTACTTCATATCCGGCGATATTCATGTACCGGACTTGATAGTAGGCACGCTTACCCTGGGAAAATATAAGAAACTCCTGTTCTACCTTCTGGCGCAATGCCTCAATCATATCGGGAGACCCGGCTGTTTCCGCAGTAACAAGCTCTTGTATCTCTTTAATCTGGCTTAAGAATCTCAAATCCTGCTGCACCACATTAAGGAATTCCTCAACCGCCCGCGCTTTTGAGGCAGTGTCAAATTCCACCCGCTGGATTGCGCCTTCCCGAAGAGAATTTTGCATGCGTGAAATAGTGAATATACCTATCGTTATAGCTGGGATTATTGCCAGTGCTACCATGGGAGATACGATTTTAGTTCGCAGACGGACGTGTTGGAGGCGATGTTTCCACGACCTTTCCGGAGGAGACAATATCACATCTGATGTAATGTCATGGGTCTGGCGCAGAAGTAATAGGGCTGCGAGTAACGATGCAATAGCCGCTGCTGAGAAGCCCCGGATGATGTGAAGAACGTGAATCACTTCAGTGCCAACTCCCTTAAGCCATATTCGTTCAACAATCTCATAGCCGAAAAAGAGAGCACTGACTACGAGGAAACAGATGATGAACATCCGCAGTAGATTTGGCTGTTGGAAGCGGCTTGATTCCATCTCGCTATAGTTAACCTCCCTTAGGCTGAACTTCTATCCTTTATATGACAAGATTAGGATATTAATGTGAAACAATCTAATTGTCTCAACCAGTGTTTAGGCTTACTCTATTCAACTGTGACCCCTGCCAGGAGTTTCTGCGGATAAATTCTTTGTCTACCTCTGACAAGACAAGTGATTTATTCCTGCACCATTGCGGTGCGAGCAAAAGGTCTTCAGGGGCATCGCCGCACAATCTCTGAACTGTTACTTCCGGCGGTAATAATTCTAAGAAATTACAGACAAGTCTAACGTACTCTTCCAACGTAAGGATACCGCACTCTCCATTGAGAAACATCTTCTCCAGCACTGTTCCTTTTACTACATGGAGATTGTGGAGTTTTATGCCATCAATCTTCATCCTTGAGATAGCCGCGGCAGTTTCCATCATATCCTGCTCATTTTCTCCAGGCAAGCCTAATATTACATGGACACAAATCTTAATACCTCTACTCTTAGTCCTCTCTATGGCATCAATAAACTGGCTAAAGGTATGTCCACGGTTAATCAGAAAAAGGGTGCGGTCATGTGCCGATTGTAAACCATACTCTAACCATACCTCATATTTTTTGGTATAACTCTGTAAATAGTCCAGGACCTCATTCGGGACACAGTCAGGACGCGTGCCAACCGCAAGTCCCACCACGTCCTCGTGGGAAACGGCATCACTGTATAGATTTTTCAGGGTTTCTAAGTCAGCGTAGGTATTACTGAATGGCTGGAAATATACTATGAATTTTCTCGCCCCATACCTTTTTTTCATATATTCTATCCCCTGCAATACCTGCTCTTTTACTGAAAGTCTTTCCTGCCTCAGGTTAGGGTTAAACCCTGCATTATTGCAGTAGATACAGCCGCCTCTACCTACCCTGCCGTCTCTATTAGGGCAGGTGAAACCTCCATCTACGCAAATCTTCCGGACACCTGTCCCGAATTTGCTTTTTAGATATTCTGAGAAAGGGAAATATCTCTTTTCCATATCCACCTCATAAAAATTTACGTCTATTCAGAAATACCTAACAACTTCTCCAATTCTTTTATGTTTGTGGTAGGCAGTTTGCATGCATAGTTCTCACAAACGTAGGCAGTAGCCTTTCCATTAATGGCTCGCTGTTCTTTGAGGAATGCAGCAATTTTCTCAATCTCTTCACCATTTTTACCTCCAGGGTGGAGCAGAACAATTTTACGCGGGAGGAATTGACTCCTTATAACCTTGAGCATTTCCATTGTATCTTCACTGCCAGGTTCTCCTGCTATGACGATTTCTTTAGAGGGTCCTATAGCAAAATCAAGGGCAATGAGTAATTGAGAATATCCCATAGGATAGTCACCCACCGTACTTGAGAAGGCATTCATTAACTCCTCTGCCTTCTTTTCAAGAGAACCATTTGCAGTAATACGCCCAAGTCTCAGTAGATTTAATGCCGCTACGGAATTTCCAGATGGGATTGCACCGTCGTATATTTCTTTCCTGTCCATAATAAGTTTTTCATTGTCCTCGCCACTGAAGAAGAAGCCTCCATCCTTTTTATCCCAGAAAAGTTTAAGCATTTCTTCGTTAAGGGAAATAGCCTCTTTGAGATACCTCACATCAAAAGTAGATTCGTAGAGGTCTATCAATCCCCAGACTAAAAATGCGTAATCATCTAAATAGCCGGGAAGGGGTGATTCTCCGTCTCTGAACATATGCAGCAGCCTTCCATCTACGCGGCGTAATCTTTTCAAGATGAAATCGGCAGCACGTGCCGCTGCCTTTGCATATTCCGGCTCATCAAGTGCCTGCGCCCCCTTTGCCAGGGCAGCAATCATCAGTCCGTTCCAATCAGTAAGAATCTTATCGTCCTTATGAGGGTGGATGCGTTTTTCCCGTTCAATGAAAAGTTTTCTACGGGATTCCTCAAGAATGTTCTTTAAGTCCGCAGGTCCTATTCCTTCTTTTTTGGCAAAAGTATCCAGCGGTATTTCAATATTAAGGATACTCCTGCCTCCTTCAAAATTCCCGCCTTTTGTCCCACCGTAAAACCGGCAGAAAATATCTCCAGTCTTTTCTCCGAGTATTTTCTTAATCTCTTCTTGTGTCCAGACATAAAATTTCCCTTCAACCCCTTCACTATCTGCATCCTCTGCAGAATAGAATCCTCCTTCAGGTGAAGTCATTGCACTGAGCACATAAGTAAAAATATCCCTCGCAGCCTCCGCATAACTTTCTTTCTTAGTAGCCTGGTAAACCTCTATATATGCAATAGCTAACATTGCCTGGTCATAGAGCATTTTCTCAAAATGCGGGACAAGCCACTTTGCATCTGTTGAATACCTATGAAAACCAGAGCCTATATGGTCATGTATTCCGCCTCTATCCATATTATCCAGTGTTTTTTCTACCATGGCGAGGGCATTATTATCACCGGATTGTTTCCACCAGCGAAGAATAAAAGAGAGGTTATGGGGTGCAGGAAATTTCGGGGCAGTTCCAAACCCGCCAAATTGTATGTCAAACCGGTCTTTGAGCTGCTCGTAACCTTTTTGTAAGGTATTTTTAGTCAACCCTTCCCCTCCCATGACAAATGCCTGGTTTTGCAACTGAGTGGTAATATCCTCACTTGCCTGAATAACTCGCTTCGTGTCCTTTTTCCACATGTTATTTATTTGAGTAAGAATTTCCATTAAACCTGGATGTCCTAATTTAGCCTTTTTGGGAAAGTATGTCCCTGCAAAGAAAGGTTTTCTATCAGGTGTCATAATAATAGTTAGGGGCCAGCCGCCGCTGCCAGTCATTGCCATAGATACGTTCATATAGATGCTATCAATATCAGGCCGTTCCTCCCTGTCAACCTTGATGGAAACAAAGTGCTGGTTCATGAGGCGGGCTGCTTCTTCATCGGAGAAAGATTCCTCCTCCATTACATGGCACCAGTGGCAGGTGGAGTAGCCAATGGAAAGGAAGATGGGTTTATTTTCTTTTCTTGCCTTTTCAAATGCCTCCTCCCCCCACGGATACCAGTCAACAGGATTATGGGCATGCTGGAGGAGGTATGGACTTTTTTCGTGGATGAGACGGTTTGTGTATTTGTGGGCTTCCGATGCAAATGCCATGTTATCTACTCCTATGATATATAGCGAAACGAAGCAAAAAAAGGCGGCAGAGGTTAAACTAATATGCGTACAACTTGCCATAGGGGCGGCTGCTTACAGGAGAGAGTTTCAGGAAATCCTGAGCCATTACTTTTTTAAAATCAATGCCTAAGTCTTTGCAATATTCCTTTAAATATTTTGATACCGTATTCATGTCATTATCTTCCATTTTTGCCTTGCCTACCTCTTTGCCAAGCTGATAATCTTCTACCTTGCCCCTGATGTATATAGTCCCGCCGTGCATCCCTGTGCCCAGGTAATTCCCTGTCAGTGACTGGCCTTTCTTCATATCCAATCCCAACAATATTAGTATCCCCCCAGCCATGTATTCACCGAGAAAATCCCGGGCTGCTCCGCCGATAACAATTACAGGGTTATTATCTTTAAATGCCTTCATGTGAATACCTACCCTGTAACCCGCATCGCCTCTGATAAAAAGTTTCCCGCCTCTCATACCATACCCAAGGACATCCCCTGCATGACCGTTAATTACGACCTTTCCTGCATTCATCGTATTAGCCACACAATCCTGGGCATTGCTATGGACTATTATAGTAGGGCCATCCATAAATGCAGCTAAGTCATTGCCGGGAACGCCGTCTATGGTAATCCGGACATCTCCCTGAAGCCCATCCCCGATGTAACGCTGTCCATTCACGGATTTGAGATGGATCTCTTTTTCGCCATTCGCAACCGCTTCCCTAATCTTCTGGTTAAGTAACCTGTAATATACCCCTTTTGCGTCAATCACCATAGAATGTTCCTTTTATTCTTTCAGTTTTTTGTCTCGTAACTCTTTCGGAAATGAAATAAATCCAAAATCTTCCTCTAAAATCATTTTTTTAAAGTTTTGGACATTAATCTTTTCTTTTATCAGCCCTGTAAGGATACCTGCATTCTCAATCCTTCCCACTACTATGAATCCCTTTAGTATACCATCCCTTAGAACCAACTTCTGATAGACCTTCTTCTCTGGTTCATATTTAGTCAATATCTCAAAACCCTCTTCACGCGGCGTATGTATCCCAACTGACATTATCGGGACGTCATAGAAGACTAAGGAATTCATATCAAAACCACCCGGGTATTTTTGTACCTTGCCTGCCATATTTAGACCTGCTATGCCGCCCTGGATATAAGCCCGCGGCCAGATTGGCGTAACGCGACTCGTCCCGTAAAGGGAATCATAGGACTGGGTAACATCACCTGCAGCGTATACGTCCTTTATGTTGGTCTGCATAGTATCGTCCACAATGATACCTTTATCCACCTTTATATCGGTTCCTTGGACAATCTCCATATTAGGCCTGACGCCTATGGCAACTATTATCATGTCACATGAAATCTTCTTTCCGCTTTTAAGGGTTACAGATCTAACCTTTGTTTTAGAACCTGTTATTTCAAGTACCGTATCCTGAGTAATAATCTTTATCCCTTCTTCTTTTAATCTCTCTTCCAGAATCTTAGACGCCTTTTCATCCAGGGCAGGGCTTAATATCCTATCTGCCAATTCTACAATAATTACTTCTACGCCCAATCTCTCTAATGCCTCTGCTGCACATAGCCCTATAAGCCCGCCTCCTATTATCACTGCCTTTTTAACCCCATCAAGCCGCTCTCTGATTTTCTTGGCATCATCCCACGCGGTAAATGTAAGTATATGGGCTTTGCCTGTCCCTTTAAAAGGCGGTATAAAAGGCGTCCCGCCTGTAGCAATCAATAACCTGTCGTAATGCACCTTTTCCCTGTTATTCAAGGTCACTGTTTTATTCTTTGTGTCAAGTTTGACAGCCTTCTTACCAAATATAGTCCCGATATTCATCTTCTGGTAGAAATCTTCATCCCTGCACAGCATGGAGCCTTCATCAATCTCTCCTGCAAGATAATGGGCTATGGCAGGCCTTGAATATGCAGGATAAACCTCATCAGAAACTACCGTTATAGAACTATCCTTATCCGTGGAGCGTATAGATTCAATAGCCCCCAGACAAGCAACAGAATTGCCAATTATAAGAAATTTTTTCATCTCTCCTCATATACCAATGCCCTGTTAGGACAATGAACCACGCAGACAGGCGTCTCCTCACCAGGACACAGGTCGCATTTTGCCACTATCCTCTTACCCCTCTTATCAGGCTGAATTGCACCAAATGGGCATACCATGATGCATGTCCAACAGCCGATACATTTATCAGGATTGTGCCGCACAGCCCCTCTCTCATCTTTGGACATCGCCCCTGTAAGGCATGATGCAACACAAGGTGCGTCACTGCAATGGCGGCACTGGACAGCAAATGAGACAGGTCTCTTCTCCTCCACTCTTATCCTCTTTAATGCGCGAGGGAATTCTTTCTTGAATGCCTTAATGATATCTTTTGATTTTGAATGCTGGACCAGGCAGTGAATCTCGCACAGGCGGCATCCTATGCAAACCTCTTCCTTTGGATAAACCTTTTTCATAATTTCACCTACCTGCTGGTAATATCCCCAATATATCTAATTCCGTATCTGTAAGCCCCACTCCTCTTAAGTGAAGGCGGTTACCTCTTAAACTCTCTATGGCATTGATACCCATTCCACCTAACATCTCTTTTATCTCCATTGCCCATCCTCTTAGAAGATTGGTCAATCTCTCAGTCGCTATGTCTGGGTTAATTCTTTTTACAAGATGCGGCTGCTGGGTAGTAATCCCCCACGGGCATTTACCTGTATAACACATCTGGCATACCGTGCATCCTATAGCAACTAATGCAGAGGTAGCGATATATACTGCATCAGCACCTAACGCTATAGCCTTGACTACGTCAGCGCTATTTCTGAATCCCCCTGCTGCAATGATTGAAGCCTGATTTCTAATACCCTCATCACGCAGCCTCTGGTCCACCGCAGCCAATGCGAGTTCAATCGGTATCCCTACGTTATCACGTATAACAGTGGGAGCTGCACCTGTAGAGCCGCGTATCCCGTCAATAGCGAT
The DNA here is from genome assembly GCA_964449965.1 of uncultured Planctomycetia bacterium. GTDB lineage: Bacteria > Omnitrophota > Gorgyraeia > CAYVEO01 > CAYVEO01 > CAYVEO01. Next base: position 8,831 of record CAYVEO010000042.1, on the reverse strand, counting down.
AATGTCTGCACCTGCCCTGACTATCCCGCTTGCTATGGCAGCAGCGTTATGGACAGCCGCAATCTTCACGCAGACCGGCTTCGTATAATTAGTCGCCTCTTTCAATGCATATATCAACTGCGAGAGGTCTTCAATGCTGTAGATATCATGGTGCGGCGCTGGTGAAAGGGCATCTGTCCCCACAGGTATCATACGAGTCTCAGATATTTGTTCTGTCACCTTCTCGCCTGGCAGGTGCCCGCCGATACCGGGCTTAGCCCCCTGGCCTATCTTTATCTCTACTGCGGCTGCAACGTCTAAATAATTCTTATCAACTCCAAAACGCCCGGAGGCGACCTGAACAATTGTATTATTTCCGTATCCATGGAGATTTTTATGCAGGCCACCTTCCCCTGTATTCCAGAATGTGCCTGCTGCCTTTGAAGCCCTTGCCATTGACTCACAGACGTTATAACTTACTGCTCCATAGGAAATAGCTGAAAACAATATGGGCACTTCTAATTTAAGCTGCGGGGCGAGTGTGGTCTTTAAACTCAAGGATGTATCCCGCGATTCTATCTCTAACATATCCGGTTTTCTTCCAAGATATGTCCTTAGTTCCATAGGCTCACGCAATGGGTCAATAGACGGATTGGTTACCTGGCTTGCGTTAAGGACCATATTGTCCCAATATATGGGGTATGGCTTGTCAGTGCCCATCCCTGTAAGGAGCACGCCGCCTGTCTCTGCCTGTTTTAAAATCCGTTTTCTATCCTTATCAGTCCAATGTCCTTGATTCTTAGACCCGGGATTTGAATTAGGTTGGACACCAAGTGCCTCTGTCGGGCAGAATACTACGCATCGCTGGCATCCTGTGCACAAGGATTCATCAGCCCGGACCTCATCCTCTTCAGCATCATAGGCATGCACCTCATAAGAACACTGCCTCACGCATACCTCGCATGCAATGCATTTATCAGGGTCCCTATCTACTTTAAAATTACCTGGAATGTAACTTTTCAATTCTTCTTACACCTCTTTATTTTTAAGCTCTGCTATTACAGGCTCACCAGCCTTTGGAGACCATACCTCATCAGGGTCAGGACATATCTCTCTTATACCAGACTCTTCACTGGACATATAGACAGTTTCATTCTTCCGGGCAACGACTAACGGTCTTAACTTAACCCTGTCATTGAGTCCAACTAATCCACCCCGGTGGCCTAATAATATGGCAAATGGCCCATTAGCCAATCCACTGCCATACACAATTCTAAGCATCCGCATCAATTCTTGCTCCTTAGGCTCCATCCTCTCTATATCACTCCAGAATGGTGCAGCCAATATCTTGCAGGCTAACGGTATAGATAGTTTGTGCCTCCTCAAGAATAAGTCAAAGAGGTATGCCATAACCTCTGTATCTGTCATCAGGGTACATTTATACCCGAACATTTCCAGATACCTTTTATTTATCCCATAAGAGGATATTTCACCGTTATGGACTATTGACCAGTCTAACAATGTAAAAGGATGTGCACCACCCCACCATCCTGGTGTATTTGTTGGAAACCTTCCGTGGGCTATCCATGTCCATGCCTTGTATTCTTCTAATTTATAAAATTCACCAACCTCTTCCGGGAATCCTACTGCCTTAAATGCACCCATATTCTTTCCGCTGGACATGACAAACGCCCCGTCTATCTCAGAATTAATTTTCATGACCGCCTGGACTACAAAATCATCTTCAGAAAGCCCTGCCTCTTCCCTGTTCTCCCTTTTGGGATTTAGAAAATAGCGCCACAATATCGGGGGATTCTTTATTGCAGGGGTTTTGCGGCTTGGTATCTTCTCTTCCACATCAATAAGAAAGTTTTGGTTAAGATAGTGTTCTGTTTCCTCCTTACTCTTCATCGTATCAAATAAGAGGTGTAAGGCATAATGGTCTTTAAAATCAGGATAGATGCCATAAGCGGCAAATCCGCCACCTAATCCATTAGATCTGTCATGCATACAAGAGATGGACTTCATAATATCTTCACCGGTAACCCTTTTCCCATCCTGGTGAATAAACCCCGTGAGGGAACAGCCGGATATGTCTTTTTCAAAACGGTGGAACTTCAATATAGCCCGCTCCTTTTTAATGCCTTATGACAAAAAAGGACTTTAGTCTCCAATAGATAAAGGCTAAAGCCCACTCTCTATCTTTGCTACAAATTATATTATAGCAAAAAACCTATCTTTCTGCAAGAAAAATTTTATACGCCTATAGGATATTCGCCGTACATCTTTGCCGCATCAAGCATTGCCTTGTAATTTTCAAGCGGGACATAATTAGGTATTGAATTGCTTGAGCCAACGCAATATCCGCCGCCAGGGGCTAAATCCCTTATGAGACCTTTTACCTCTTCCCGAACCTCATCAGGCGTCCCTCTCGTTAACGTATAACTCAAATCAACATTACCTATAAGTGCGAGTCTCTTACCATACTTCTTTTTCAATTCCCTTATGTCCATCGCCTTTGGTTCAATAGGATGTATCGCATTCACACCACAATCTATAATGTCCTCTAACACTTCTCTTATATCCCCGTCTGAATGGTAAAGAAATGGCATATCATATTCCTTACAGAGGTCCCCCATTTTCTTCACCCATGGGAAGACATATTTTCGCAAGATGGCTGGGGATACCATAAAACCTTCTGTATAAGCTATATCGTCTGTATACCACATAGCACCCGCTGCCGGAAAGGCAATCGCATTCTTGAAGATGTCTAAATGCATCTCTCCCAATTTTGTGAACATATTTTCTACAAGGGGTGGATTCTCTGCCAAAGCATAGGAGAATCCCTCAAGCCCCATTAGCATCCATACGGATTCCCAGATACCAGTAGAACTTGTTATCAGTTTCATGCCATCAGGTAAATACTTTGATACTTCTTCTAATTTTGAATAGTTTATGTCACGAGGCTTGGGCCAGGGAAACTTTTCAAATTCTTCCATATTAGTGATAACACCCTTACCTTCCTCTGCCCATTTCCTCTCTTCCGTCCCATTACCGTAAAGGCTGTATCCTGCCTTATGCGAAATACTCCCGGCATACTGGAAATCGTATTCTGGTCTGAACCTGATAAAATCGTATCCAGCCTCCTGCCAGAATTGAACGTCAGTCTTAAGGTCATCCACAGGCCTTCCCATAAATGCATCTTTTACACCTCTGTCAACCTTAAGTTCAAGTAAAGGAACCCTGTCAGGCTCACCTTGCAACAAAAGCGCCTTCCTCACCCTCTCAAAATTGGGGACGGTTCTATTTTTTTTACCTTGCTTCATAATATTAGCTCCTCTTAAGAAACCGCTGGACTTCATTCAATCTCGGTATCCCTGCTCTCCCTCCCAATTCCCTGCACTTCAATGCCGCAACTGCACATGAGAATTCAGCAGTCTTGTCTAATTCCCAATCCTGTAACAACCCGTATATGAACGCCCCATGAAATACATCACCTGCCCCTGTAGTATCCTTTACCTGGACACGGAAGGCAGGTTTTTTAACCATACCGTCGCCTGATATGCATACGCATCCCTTATCCCCGCCGGTAACAACCACTATGCCTCCCTGGGATTTATACAGGTCTCTTGCCGCTTTTTCAATGTCCGCTTTACCGGTAAAATCAGAGGCAAAATCTTCAGAGGTAATAAGAACGTCCGTTAATTTCAAAAGCGTCTTTACCCCCCGTCCCATAGACTCCGCATCAAATACCACCATGATGCCTGCCTCTTTTGCCCATTTAGCGGCTGATATGGCAGCATCTATATCGTATTGGTCAACGTGCAGAATCTTTCCGGCCGTAACGGCTTTCCTGTTCATCTCCCCGGGATGCAGGTTTGATATATGAGCGCGGCTCCATACAATCGTTCTCTTACCGGTTTTCTTATCCACTATGATGAAGGCAAACGGGCACGAGGCGCCTTTTTCTATTATCGTATTTTTCGTATCCACCCCTTCTTTCCTGAATGCATCTATCAGAAACCGGCCGAATTCATCATCCCCTACCTTGCCGATATAACTCACATGGGCGCCTAAACGAGCCAATGTAACAAGTGCAGTCCCTACAGGACCTCCACCCTGTTTGCTGAATTCCATTAATTCCATCTTTACGTCTAATTTAGGATAGTGTGGGACTATACCAAGATAGTCCACTGCACAACACCCTACACCTACAACGTCAAACTTTGGCATATATTATAGTCTCTCCTTTTAAAATCAACTACTTGACAGACGAGACGTCTGTCCTACCAATGACAGGCGGGACGCCTGTCCTACCCGTAAAACTTTTGATAGTAGGAATTACCTCTTCTTTATTCAGTGTCCTGACCTCTTTTGTTTTACGGTTTTTTATCTCTACCTTGCCCATTTTCAGATTCTTCTCGCCGATTACTATTCTGAAAGGAATCCCTATAAGGTCGGCATCCTTAAACTTTATCCCGGGACGCTCATCCCTGTCATCTAACAAGGTATCAATGCCATCGTTTAGAAGTGATGTATAAACCTCTTCAGCAAATTCCATACTTTCAGCATGGGTTGGATTCACAGGCAATATGAGCACCTCAAACGGGCTTATGGATATGGGCCAGATAATGCCATCCTCATCATGGTGTTCTTCTATTATTGAAGCCACAATCCTGTTTACCCCTATGCCATAGCATCCCATGATTATATCTTTCTCTTTCCCATCCTCATCTAAGAATTTAGCACCTAAACTCTTGCTATACTTAGTGCCAAGTTTAAATATGTGTCCTATCTCTATCGCATGTTCTATTCGCAATCCCTTACCACACTTAGGGCATGGGTCAGTGTCCCTTATATACCGGATGTCACCCCATAAATCTACTCTAAAATCCCTGTCTACATTCACATTCACAAGGTGCATATCCTTCTTATTTGCTCCTGTAACGAAATCATTAATGTCCCTTATAGAATAGTCAGCAATAATCTGGACACCTTTCAGTCCTACAGGCCCTGCAAATCCCATAGGGGCACCGGTTGCCTGTTCTATAGTTGACTCATTTGCAAGTGTGAGACGGCTGCACTTTAGAAGTCTTGTTACCTTTGCCTCGTTTACCTGATGGTCACCCCTTACCAGAATAGCACAGGGTCTTTCATCTGCCTCATATATAAGTGTCTTTACCATCGCATCAGGCGTAACATCTAATAATTTGCTCACGTCTTCTATAGTCTTTGAATCCGGGGTAGAAACCTCTTTTAATGGTCTAAGTGAAGTTTTGGGGCGAGGCAACACCTCGGGACATTCTGCCTTTGCCAGGCTGGCGGCATAACCACATGATGGACAATTGACAATCTCATCTTCTCCATTCCGGGCAAGGACCATAAATTCATGTGAGACGTTACCACCCATTATGCCTGGGTCTGCCTCAACAATTATATAGGACAAGCCGCACCTTTCAAATATCCTGCAGTATGCCTTGTACATATTTTCATAACTTGAATTAAGCCCTTCTATATCCCTGTCAAAGCTATAGGCATCCTTCATGATAAATTCCTTACTCCTTATCACGCCAAAACGGGGCCTTATTTCATCCCTGAACTTTGTCTGGAGCTGATAGAGTGTAATTGGAAGCTGTCTGTATGATTTCACTTCTTTCCGGATGAGGTCTGTAATAACCTCTTCATGCGTTGGTCCAAGGACCACCTCTCTCCCGTGCCTGTCTTTAAAACTCACCATATCCTCACCCAGGTCAGAATACCTGCCGGATTCCATCCATAACTCTACCGGCTGTAACGCAGGCAGTAATATCTCCTGCGCTCCGCTCTTATCCATCTCTTCCCGGATAATTCTCTCCACCTTTTTCAACACCTTGAATCCAAGAGGAAGATAAGAATATGTCCCTGAAGCCAATTTCCTGATAAGCCCTGCCCTTAGCATTAATTGATGGCTTACAGCCTCTGCCTCCTGAGGGACCTCCTTCAACGTTGGTATCAGACTTTTAGACCATCGCATATCTCTTTCACCATCTCTTCTACTAAATCTTCTTCTTTGACCTTTCGCAGTTGCTTTCCTTTCTTAAAAAGCATCCCAACACCTTTACCACCGGCTATACCTATATCCGCATCCTTAGCCTCTCCAGGACCATTTACCACGCAGCCCATAACGGCAATCTTCATATTAGGTATTGTCCTGTGGCACTCAAGCCTTTTCTTGAGTTCTTCTGTCAGTCTCACCACGTCTATATTAGTTCTGCCGCACGTAGGACAAGCTATTATCTCAGGGCCAAAATTCCTTATACCTAATGCACTCAATATCTCCCTGCCTATCCTAACCTCAGTTACAGGGTCGCCTGCCAATGATACCCTTATAGTATCCCCTATTCCCTCTAACAATAAGACGCCTATGCCTATAGCCGACTTAACTATGCCACTCTCAGGCAGCCCTGCAGCGGTAACCCCTAAGTGTAACGGATAATCACACTGTTCTGCAAGTCCTCTATACGCCTCTATCGTATGGCTCACATTTGATGCCTTCAATGATACTTTCAATTCATAAAAGTCCATCTCTTCAAATAGCCGTATATATTCAAGGGCACGCTCTACCATAGCCTCTGGAACATCTACTTTGACTTCTCCTATAGACCCTGAATTCACACCAATCCTTATCGGGCAATTATGAGATTTTGCCAACCGTATAATTTTTTTTAGTTCATCCCTCTTTTTTATATTGCCCGGATTCAGCCTGATACAATCAGCACCCATTTTGATGGATTCCAATGCCAGGTTAGGGTGGAAATGAATGTCTGCTACCAGAGGAATCCTTATGCCATTTTTAATCTCTCTTATGGCACAGGCTGCCTCCAAATCCAGAACGGCAACCCTCACAATCTCACACCCTGCATCTTCTAATCTCTTAATCTCATCTATTGTCCTATGGATATCCCGCGTATCAGTCTTTGCCATTGATTGGATAGATACAGGCGAGTCCCCGCCAATAGGGACATTCCCTACCATTATCTTGCGTGATTTACGGCGTTTGATGAGCATAAAACCCTACCCTAAGTTTTTGTGAGTTATATATTTATCAATCAGATTCATCACGTCATTATAACTTATATAAAGCATAAGGCATATCAACAGGACAAACCCTGCTATATTTATACCCTTCTTTATCTCATACTTTATCTTTATATTGAATAACTTCTCTATAAAGAGCATTAGTACATGTCCACCGTCTAATGCAGGGAATGGCAGTGCATTTAATATGGCTATATTTATATTCATTACCGTAAAAAGTATGACGAGATTCATGAACCCGGTTTTTGCTATTTCACTGGTAATCTCAACTATACCGATTGGTCCTTTGACCATCTTTATAGAGACCTTTTTGGTAATCAACTGCCATATACCTTCTATGGTGCGTTTAGTTATATCCGATGTCAGTCTTATCCCTCCAAAGAGATAATCTTTGGGTCCCATATTTTCTTTAGTATACTCTGCTATCTCTCCTATGGATACGCCTATAATAGGACGTTTCTCATTCTTGCTGTATATGGGCGTGATAGGCAGTTCTATCACAGCGCCATCTCTTCGGAGGACAAATTTTAACTCCTTTCCTGCATTCATAGATACGATACTGAGCATCTTCCTGTAACTCGTTATATCTTCTCCTCCTATACTGAGCAGGACGTCCCCAACCTTAATGCCTGCATTTGACGCAGGTGACCCAAGCAGGACATCTCCTATAATTACCCGCTGCACAGGCTTTCCTATACATAGTATGATGATGGAAAATATTAAAATGCACAGCAGCACCTGGACAAGGACCCCTCCAATAAATATGGAGAATTTCCTGAGAGATGATAATTCATTTAATTTCTTCAACTTATAAGTCTCTGCATCGCGGAGTTCGTCTTCGTTCGTTATTTCCTCCCCACCCTCATCCCCGCCGAGGAGCCGGACGTATCCGCCTATTATGGAGAATAGATTAATAGAGTATCTCGTTTCCCTTATTTTAAAGGAAAAGAGTTTTGGTCCCCACCCTATTGAAAACTGCGGCACGCCGCATCCTGCAAGTTTTGCAAATATATAATGTCCAAATTCGTGAAAAAATATGATTATACCAATAACTATCAGTGCAACTAATATTCCCATTTATTATCCTTTCTATTATTAAATTAACTCTGCTGCCCTTCTCCTTGCCCAATTGTCAGCATCTAAAATCTGGGAAAGGGAAGGATTTTTAATGATTCTATGACTACCCATCGTTTTTCTGATAATCTCAGGAATTCTGTTAAAGGCTAACTTCCCCTGGCTGAATTTCTCAACTGCCACCTCATCAGCCGCTACTAAGACTGCCGGCATCGTCCCGCCTAATTTCCCTGCCCGAATTGCCAATGATAAACAAGGGAATCTGCGAACATCCGGTTTCTCAAAGGTCAATTGGCCAACATTGGCTAAATTCAATCTCCTGGCAAAACCATTCTTAAGCCTCCTTGGGAAAGATAGTGCATATTGAATCGGGTAACGCATATCAGGCGAAGACAAAATGGCAGTAACATTTCCGTCATTAAATTCTACCATAGAATGGATAATACTCTGGGGATGAATAATTACCTCAATCTGTTCAAGTTTAACGTCAAAAAGCCATTTTGCCTCTAAGATTTCCAGCCCTTTATTCATTAAGGTAGCCGATGCAATGCTTATTTTCTGTCCCATCTTCCAGTTCGGATGTCTAAGGGCTTCTTTAATAGTCACTTTTTCCAATTCTTCCTTCGTCTTTTGCCTGAATGGACCTCCGGAACAGGTCAAGATAATCTTTTTAATATGGTCTGGAGCCTCGCCCTTTAAGC
>CAYVEO010000041.1:13617-24343 GCA_964449965.1 uncultured Planctomycetia bacterium | reverse complement strand
GAATTATTTCTTAACTATAACAGGTACCCCCCTGCCCTGACTGGCGATATTTTCAAGATATCCGAATAATTCCTCAATGTCCCGGTTAGCCAGTGCTATGCAGCCATTTGTCCTGTCATTTCCGCCCTTGCCACTCTTATAATACCTGCCTCCGTGTATTCCTACGCCATGCCATATCTGGACATTAGTATGAAATTTATTATATTCTAAGATGTCCTCTTCAGTTTTTATCCTGCCGTGCAAGGACTCAAACTCTTCTATCCGTCTTTCCCCTTCTTTGCCATACTGCTTTATATAATCCTGCCTTGCCCTGTCCACAGTATCCAATAATATCCATCTCGCCCCGACATTATGGCTCGGCACTACCCTGTTTATACTTGCTATCCTGAAACTTCCCTCTGGGGTCTTCTTGTCACCTTCTGTCTCTTTATTCCCTTTAACCGAGCCCATATTAACTGCATATTCCTCAACCAGCTCGCCATTTAGATAAAGGCTTAGAAGATGCCGGGATTTGTCCACTACTATACTGTATCCCGGCTGGTAAATCCTGATATTAGCCAGTCCCCTTCTCCCCATATACAAAATCGCAGAACCTGAAATGATTATCAGACATAATATAAATATAATTCTTTTATATTTCATGTAATTATCCTCAATACCAGATTCGTATATAATGCCGCTGCAATATCATCTAACATTATCCCGGCACTCCCGGACATCTTTTCAAGTTTCCTCGCGGGATAGGGTTTACATACGTCAAATAACCTGAAGAGCAGAAATCCTGCCAGATAGTATAGTCTTTTATAAGGTATAAATAGAAGACTCAACATCATCCCGCAGACTTCATCTATTACTATCCTCCTGTCATCCTTAATGCCAAAGATATTCTCTGCCCTGCCAGAAACCAAGAATCCAACGATTAGTAAAAAAATACTGACGCCTGTATAGAACATGAAGTCTTTACCAATAAGGACGTATAATAATAACCCCGCCAAACTCCCTAACGTCCCTGGCACCACCGGGCTATAGCCTGTATAGAAGCAGGTGGATATAAGTTTAATCAGTTTTTGCACCTGAGACTATATCCTTATTTGACCAGAGGTAAAATATACCTGAAGATAGGGTGAAAGAGACTGTTACTATCATCAATATGACTATTGCAAAATCAAAGAACCCCTCTATACCCGAACCCCTGAATTGGACAGACCCTCTTGTATCCTGCAGGAATCCCATGGTATCCCTTATTGCAAGATAACTCAGTATAGAGAAGATTGCCACCATCTGTGATGCGGTTTTGTGTTTGCCGCTCTTATCGGCAGGCAAGACTATACCCTTTGATGCAGCAAGGAGCCTCATCCCGGTAATTACAAATTCTCTTACTATAACCAGAACCACCATCCATGCAGGTATTATCTGAAGTTCTACAAACGCCAGAAATGCAGCAAGGACAAGTATCTTATCTGCAATGGGGTCCATTAACTTGCCAAAGTCTGTTACTAAATTCCTGCTTCTCGCGATATGGCCGTCATAAAAATCTGTAAGCGATGCCACAATAAATATCACAAGTGCAAGGTATCTGAAGAGGAGTCCTTTAGAAAATAAAAATACAAGGAAGATAAACGTCAGTACAATCCTTGACAGGGTCAATTTATTTGGCAGATTCATCTATTGCCTCTGCCACAAGGTCATATTCGTATGTATTTATCACCCTGACATCTAAGAATTCACCATTTGAACAAACCCTGCGAGACCTTACAAGAACCTCTCCATCTACCTCTGGAGCATCACCGTATGTCCTGGCTATATATAAATTAGGGTCATTCTCATCTACTTCATCAACCAATACCGCAAATCTCTTGCCTAATAAAGATTGATTGTACTGCCCGGATATAGACTGCTGTAATTCCATCACTGCCTTAAGCCGGTTGTGCTTCGTTTTCTCATGGATATTAGAGTCAAATCCGTAGGCAAGCGTTCCCTCTTCTTTAGAATATGCAAAAACGCCTAATCTCTCAAACCTTATCTCTTCAATAAAACCTAATAGTTCTTTGAACGCCTCCTCAGTCTCACCGGGAAAACCTACAATAAATGAGGTCCTTAAAACAAGCCCTTCTATCCTTTCCCTCAGGTTCTTTAATAAGGAAAGGACGCTGTCTTTTGTAACCTTTCTCCCCATCCTTGCCAATATATCATCATTGATGTGCTGTAACGGCAGGTCAATATATTTGCAGATGGCAGGTTCGCTTGCTATCGTTTCAATTAATTCATCTGTGAAATGAGCCGGGTGTGTATATAAGAGCCTGAGCCATTTTATGCCGTCTATCCTGACTAATTTCCTGAGTAATTTGCTTAAAACGGGTCCGCCATATATATCCTTCCCATAAGAGGTGGTATCCTGACTTATCAGGTTGATCTCTTTTACCCCTGCATCTATCAACCTTTCTGCTTCTTCTATTATGGATTCCATAGGACGGCTGATATAACTTCCTCTTATTTCCGGTATGATACAGTAACTGCACCGGTTATCACACCCTTCTGCAATCTTTATATATATAGAATGTTTCGGTGCTATAAAGTATCTCGGCGTATCGTGACTATATAGATACCTTTCCTTACCAATACTAACTACCTGTTCGCCATTTAACGTCTCCTGGACAATCCTCCCGATATCCGCTATACAATTGGTTCCTACAAAACCATCAACCTCTTTTAATTCATTGGTTAACTCTTCCCGATATCTTTGAGGAAGGCACCCAGCTACTATTAGTTTCTTAAGTTTCCCTTCTTTTTTAAGGTTAGCCAACTCTAAAATCATGTCTATGGATTCTTCTTTTGCATCTTTAATGAAACTACAGGTGTTGACTATAGCCAGGTCGCTTTCTGCTATCTCATCTGACACCTCATAGCCCTCTTCTTGTAGTAACCCTAACATTACCTCTGAATCAACCAAATTCTTGGGGCACCCCATGCTCACAATACCAATTTTCAAAATTTTACCTCTATCTATGGATCTTCATATCCTCTCTTGTAATCAATATATTCTTTATAATCCCATACCCTAACGACCCTAATGGCTGGCCGTTTCGCTCAAGTTCAAGACCATCTGCCTTCCCGACCCATAGTTCTATCTTTTCATTTGCCTCCCATTTTTCTGATGAACCTTCCTTTAATACCTCCTCAAACATCTTCTTACCATCAGATTTTACCTGGAGCCATACGTCTTTGGTAGCACGCACAGTAAGAATTATCGGCTCATTCTTAGGAGGTGCTGGTACAGGTTCTGCAGCCTTAACCTTTTTGGCAGGTTCAGGCTTTAGAGCCTCTTTAGGAACTCTGGGAACTTCCTGACGGGAAACTACAATTTCCTGCTTCTTTTTCTTCTCTAATAGATGAGTCTTTTTCAGCACAGTCAAACCATAGTATGCCAGAGAGACTACTACGGCACATACCAGTACCGCTACAACAGGGAAGAGCAATTTTGTCATGTCTATTTGTGGCGATGTCTCTTTTGGTCTTATTATCAATTCCTGAGGCGCACCCTCAGGATGTATATAAGTATATCTGGCGAGTGCAGGTTCCGGATTTATGCCCAGATACAAGCAGTATTGTTTTAAAAAGCTCTTTACATAAGTCGGGCTTAACATCTCATCTGCAGTGCCTTTTTCTAATGCCTCTAATATATTGCGGTGAATCTTGGTCTGACTTGAGGCATCATCAAGTGATATGCCTTTCTTTTCCCTTGCTACCCTCAAATCCCTGCCTATGGATTCCACTTTTCACACCTCCCTCGCCCCGGCTTTAACCAATACCTCCCTGGACTTACTGCCCCTGTAATGCCCTATTACCCCTTTTGCCTCCATCGTATCTATAAGCCTCGCAGCCCTGCCATAACCAATCCTTAGCCTCCTCTGGAGCATTGAGATTGATGCCTGGCCGGTTTCTACTATTATATTCTTTGCCTCTTCATAAAGTTCGTCTTCCTCACCCGCCACAATCCCTGCCAGACCTTTTGTACCGGCATTAATAATCTCCTCAATATATACAGGCTCTTTCTGTGATTTAATGAATTGAATGACCCTCTCTATCTCTTCGTCTGTCAATAAACTTCCCTGTGCGCGAATCGGCTTTGACGTCCCCGGCCGCAGGAATAACATGTCCCCTTTACCAAGCAATTTGTCAGCGCCGTTCACATCCAGGACAGTCCTTGAATCTACCTTTGAGGCAACCTGGAATGAGATGCGCGCAGGAAAGTTTGCCTTGATAACGCCTGTTATTACGTCAACCGATGGCCGCTGTGTAGCCAGTATTATGTGTATACCGACGGCACGTGACAACTGTGCCAGGCGGGTTATGGCATTCTCTACGTCCTGTGACGAAACCATCATCAAATCAGCTAACTCATCAATAATAATTATTATATATGGCATGGGAAATAAGGCATCTTCTTTCTCGCCCTCTGCATCAGATACCTTTTTGCCTTTATCTTTTTCAACCTTTTCATTATATATATCTATATTCCTTACGCCTAATCTTGCAAATAACTTGTATCTATCTTCCATTTCGTTCAGCGTCCATCTCAGTGCATGAGAAGCCTTCTTCGCATCCGTCACCACAGGACATAGCAGATGAGGCAGACCATTAAAACATGCCATCTCAACCATCTTAGGGTCAACCATTATGAATTTTACCTCATCCGGCGTGGCATTAAAAAGGATACTGGTAATAATACCATTCACGCATACCGTCTTGCCGGAACCGGTAGTCCCGGCTATTAATAGATGCGGCATATCTGACAGGTCAGTTACTATTGGCATACCAGAGGTATCCTTGCCTAATACCAGTGTGAGTTTGGAATCAGATGCCTGAAATTCCTTAGACTCAAGTATCTCTTTCAGATAAACTGTAGTCGTGGTGCTATTTGGCACTTCTACGCCAACGCGCGACTTGCCTGGTATAGGCGCCACTATCCGGACACTATGCGCCTTCATTGCAAGTGCAATATCATCAGAGAGTGCAACTATCTTCTGCACCTTTACACCTGCCGCAGGCTGAAGCTCATATCTGGTGATTACAGGGCCGCGGTCAGCCTGGGTAACCTTCACCTCTATCCCGAAATCCTTTAGCGTCTCTTCTAATATCCTTGAATTATTATTTATGTCATCCTCTACCTGCCTTTCAGCAACAGGGGGAGGCGAATTGAGTAAGTCTAATGGAGGGAGTTTATAATCTCCTACAACCCTCTTGGGTTTCACACCCAATGGTTTGGGAACTGTGTCAGGTTTCTTTTCCACTTTCCTCTGAAAGACCGTGAACCTGTCCTTTCCGCCTAAGGCGGACTTATCAGTTTTTACCTCAGGTTCAACCGCTTCTTTTACCTCAAGTTTCTCTACCTTATCCTTATTCACGCCATTGACTCGTGCTTTACCTGCTCCTGGTTTTATATTAAATCTTAGAGTTTTTATTTTATCAAATACCTGCTTAGGGATATTAATCACGGAAACCAAAAGAGGCAGTAGCAGGAATTCAGTAACCAAAAGCAGGGATAAGATTAAGAGTGTCCATAGTATGATATAACTGCCTGTCCTGCCGAAATATCCGGTTATATTGCTTGAAATCCAGTAGCCGAGTAATCCGCCTTTCGCCATGCTATTGGACGCCGCATCTGAAAAGAATATACTAAGGATGGAAGTAGTGGAGATAAAGAAGACTGTTATGCCTGTAAGTTTTATGTAGATACCCTGGGTTGATTTACCGTTGAATTTATTGATACCCCATACAAATGTGATAACAGGAAGAAGATACCCGGAAAACCCTAATATGAACAGTGTCCACCCTGCTAAAAAAGCACCTGCCAAACCAACTGCATTTTCAACCGGGTAATTAGGGGATGAGGTTAATAATGGGAAATCGGCAGGCTCATAAGATAGCAGACTAATACCTATCAGGATAGAAAATGCGATTAAAACTATCCCCAACGCTTGAGAAAGATGTTCTTCTTTCATAATTTAATATAATAGGAAATTCCTTTTTGAGATTCTTCAGTCGCCTTGCTCCTTCAGAATGACAATAATGTCATTCTGACCCTGAGTAAAACAAAGGGGAAGAATCTAATTTAATCATGTTTTTCATCCCCCATTGCCTTTTTTCGGCTTAAGTTAACCCTGCCCTGGGCATCTATCTCTATAACCTTTACTAATATTTCATCCCCTATACGGACCTCATCCTCCACCTTACTCACATACTTGTTGGAAAGTTCTGATACATGAACTAATCCTTCCTTCCCGGGCAGAACTTCTACAAAAGCGCCGAAGTTCATGATTCGCTTAACCTTGCCGAGGTATGACTTCCCTACCTCAACATCCTCAGTGAGTTTCTTTATAATGTCAATAGCCTTCTTAGAGGCAGTCTCGTCATTTGAAGCGATAGAGATACTTCCATCATCCTCTATATCAATAGCCACGCCTGTTTCGGCTATTATTTTCTTTATAATCTTGCCTCCCGGACCTATTACATCCTTCACCTTCTCAGGATTTACCTTAATAACAACTATCCTCGGGGCATAAATAGACAGAGACTCTCTCGGAACTGAAATGGCAGAGGTCATTTTATCTAAAATAAATAACCTTGCACGTAACGCCTCTTCCAATGCCTTTTCCAGAATAGCGCTATCTACACTGTCTATCTTTATATCCATCTGGAGGGCAGTGATTCCGTCTCTCGTCCCTGTCACCTTGAAATCCATATCGCCCAAATGGTCCTCTATGCCCGCGATATCAGTCAGGATTGCAACCTTATTATCTTCTTTCACAAGACCCATCGCTATCCCTGCTACAGGCGCCTTTATAGGAACACCCGCATCCATCAATGCCAATGTCCCTGCACATACCGTAGCCATACTGGATGAGCCGTTTGACTCTAATATCTCTGATACTACCCTTATCGTATACGGGAATTTATCCTTGATAGGTATTACAGGCTGCAATGCCCTCGCTGCAAGTGCCCCATGTCCTATCTCTCTCCTTCCGGGACCTCTCATTGGGCGCACCTCTCCTACGCTGAATGATGGAAAATTGTAATGCAGCATAAAGGTCTTGAATCCCTCGCCAGGTAAGGACTCTATCATCTGTTCATCTGCACTCGTCCCTAATGTAACTACAGAAAGACTCTGTGTCTGCCCTCTTGTAAACAAGCCGGAACCATGCGTCCTCGGCAGGACGCCAACCTCGCATGCAATTGGTCTGATAGTTTTGTAATCCCTGCTATCTACACGAACGCCCTTCTCAAGGATAAACTTCCTTACCTCTTCCTTTTCGACATGGTTAAGGGCTATTTTAATGTCCTTTTCTTCATATCCAGTCTCTTCTCCGGCAAGTTTTCCAACTAAGTCTTTCTCAAGGATGTCCATCATATCTTCCCTGTGTTCCTTCTTACCAACCTTGTTTATCTCTTCTAACTTAGATACGGATAATGCCTTTACCTTCTCATGCAACGCCTTATCTATCAGCTTATATTCAATATCTGCCTTTTGCGTCCCGCATGACTTTATCATCTCTTCCTGTAATTCTATTAAACCGCACAATTTAGTATGTCCAAATTCTATAGCCTTTAACATGATAGATTCCGAGACTTCACTTGCCCCAGCCTCTACCATAATAACACCCTTTTTTGTCCCTGCAACAACAAGGTCTAACTTGCTCTCTTCCAATTCCTTATAAGTAGGATTTATGATAAAATTCCCTTCAATCATACCTACCCTGACTGCTGCCAGTGGACCTTTAAAAGGTATATCAGATATAGAAAGTGCACAGGAGGCGCCTGAAACTGCCAGGATATCAGGGTCCTGTTCCCCGTCACTGGATAAGACGATAGCGACAATCTGAACCTCATATAATAAGCCTTCAGGAAATAATGGCCTTATAGACCTGTCTATCAGCCTGCAAGATAGAATCTCCTTCTCGGTTGGTCTTCCCTCCCTTTTGAAAAAGCCGCCTGGTATCCTGCCTGCTGCATAGGTCTTTTCCTGGTATTCCACAGTAAGCGGGAAAAACCCTTCTGCGCTTTTAGGCTCTTTTGACATAACAGATGTAACCAGGACCATCGTCCCGCCGCACTGGACAGTAACAGCCCCATCTGCCTGTTTGGCAAACTTGCCGGTCTCAAATATAATTTTCCTTCCGTCTATAACCTTCTCAAATTTATATTGCATAATTCCTCTACTTTCTCAAATTAAGTTTAGTAATAATGTCCTGATAGGCTTTTGCATCCTGCCGCCTCAGGTAATCCAAGAGCCTTCTTCTACGGCTAACCAATTCAAGGAGTCCTCTCCTGGAATGATGGTCGTTCTTATGCATCTTAAAATGTTCGGTTAGACCATTTAACCTTTCGGTAAGAAGGGCAATTTGAACACAGGGTGACCCTGTATCATTTTCATGCACCTTAAACGTATGGATTAATTCCTTTTTCTTTTCCTTTACCAATGCCACCCCTTATCACCTCCATTCCTATTTTTACTAATGTATAATACCATAACCATTAAGGTTTGTAAAGAGAAAAATAAGCCTTCGCCTTTTTCTCATCTTCTTTAATCTGTTCAATCAACTCATCCTGATTTCTAAATATTTTTTCAGCACGCAGCCTCTTTATAAACATTACTTCAATCTCTTTTCCATATACCCTCTTATGGTAATCAAAGATATGCGCCTCTATAACAGACTTCGTTCCAGAACCTGTTTTGAAAGTAGGTCTTGTCCCTATATACAAAATACCGTGTTTTTTCACGCCGCCTATGTCTATCATAACAACATATATCCCGGAGGGAGGAACAACCTCATGATGAGGCTTGATATTTGCCGTAGGATAACCTAACGTCCTTGCACGAGAATCACCTTTAACCACTGTCCCGAGTATAGAAACGGACCTCCCCAAAAGACTTGAGGCAGTTTGTAATCCGCCTGATTCAATAAGATTACGTATCAGACTGCTGCTCACTATGCGGCCATGGACTTTAACAGGCTTTACCCTTCTAACCTTAAATCCATATACCCTGCCTAACTTCTCCAGAGATGCAGCATCCCCCTTTCTCCCTTTTCCAAAGGCGTAATCATACCCTACAACCACCTCTTTTGCACCAAGGTTATCTACCAATACCTTTTTCACAAATTGATGCGGGGTAAGATTTGAGAGACTCCTGTTGAACCGGATTATATAACATAAATCCACACCGAGTGATTTTATCAGTCTTACCCTGTGCTCAACAGAGGTAAGAAGAGGCGGTGCCTTTTGCGGCGCCAGCACCTTTAACGGATGCGGCGAAAAGGTCATGGCGACACTCGTTCCACCAATAGCCTTAGCCTGCTTTATGGCTTCATTCAACACCTTTCTGTGACCTGTATGCACCCCGTCAAATATGCCCAGGGCAACTACAGGGTTCTTGGGTTTTTTCATATTAGATTAAGAAACCCCTTTAATTCTGTCCTGGATATGGAACGTAAGGTCTCAATTGTAACTGCCTTATCTATGGAAAGCTCGCCTGACATTATCCTCCTCAACATGGATAGATGGGCCCCGCACCCCAATCTCTCACCCATCTCTTCACAGAGCGTCCGTATATATGTCCCTTTGGAACACCTTACCCTGAAGGATACCTCAGGAAAATTAAACCCTAAAATCTCTAATTCATACACCCGTATATTCCTGGGTTTGCGTTCAACAACCTTCCCCTGCCTTGCCAATTCATATAACCTTTTACCTTTGTGTCTTATCGCAGAGACCATGGGCGGCACCTGGATTAATTCACCGACAAACTCTTTAAATACCTTTTCTGCCTCTTCTCTTGATACATAAAACCCTTCCTTTTTCTCCAGTATATTCCCATAGGAATCAGAGGTATCTGTCCTTATACCCAGTGTCAGGGTAGCCTGATATTCCTTGTCCTCTTCCATGAACTTCTTTGCCAACTTCGTAGAACGTCCGAGCAGTAAGACAAGGACCCCTGTTGCCAGAGGGTCTAACGTCCCTGAATGTCCCACCTTCTTGATATGAAACCTCTTCCTTACAAAATCCACTACATCATGAGAGGTCCAATCAGCAGGTTTATCAACAACCAATATCCCTTCCATATTAAATTAAAAGCAATCTGTTCCTCTTTTTAGAATATTTATTGCACTTGAGTTTCTTTTATATATCCCCCAAAACCACATAATAATATTTCCATATCCTTCTTGAGCTGGAATATATTTTTGAGCCATCCCCGAATTTCTTTCTCCTTATTATTTTTATCAGCATCTTCTGCATAGTCAACTATCTCCAATATAACATCGTTATTAGTGTATTCTTTGAATAAACTTATCACATCTTTGTCATAAGAAGGAAAGGAATATCCTATAACAGTAATCTTGCTTGCTTGTTTTAATACTTCCCTTGCTTTATCCCTTAATATGCTAAAAGGTCCGTTTTTCTCTTCATGGGGTAGGAATATAAATGGTTTTAATTTCTCGTGACAGCCTTTATTGCAGGGACGATTATCATAGGAATACCGGTTTAAGAGAGGGAATAGCAAAGTTATCCTTCTACACTTTGGACAAATAGCCCAGTTTAAAGAACCATTCAATTTAATAAGGGGGATAGCGTTTTTCTTATTATACCAATCCCTGATTTCAATTTCATCAAAAGGAATATATTAATTCTTATTTTACCTATAATCGTAAAAGTAAAATAAGTAAATTTA
>CAYVEO010000041.1:12403-13607 GCA_964449965.1 uncultured Planctomycetia bacterium | reverse complement strand
TTCATCAAAAGGAATAAGATAATCAAATTTCATTTCACTTCTAAAATCTTCTTCTAGAAGACAGTCAAAATTAAATGAAATTATTGATATGTTTTCCGACGATTTTCTCATTAATCTCTTTACATATTCTTCATATAATGAATTCCGTCTACCAATGCTTGATTCTACGATATGCTCAAAAACCAATTGCCTTATTAATTCTATTCCATCTGTGTTTTTTCTTTCCTGAAGAATCTTAACCATTTCATCTATATATTTTGCTAAAGAAGAATACTGAACGCCATTTTTCATACATTCTTGCCATTTCTTATATTCATTTAATCCCGGATAGACATCGTCAGCCAAATGAAGAAATTTTCCATTATTAACGAATCTCGTATTTCTTTCTCTCAAATCATGATTCGCAGGTTTTCCGTTTTCAATCTCATACCATGTTGAGCAGTCTTCATAATAAGTCCAACCTAAATTTTTGCCTAATGGTGTCCCTGCAGAAGCATGAGATGCACCAGCACCAAAAACAAAAACTTCTTTTATATGTTCGTCAGTACACATGTCATTCTCTTAGAAAGACTGGTTTTTTAGTTATAAATATCTCCCTTAAATGCCTTTGCATAAGGGAATTGAATAAGTTATTTAGTTCTTTCAGATTCACGCTGTTTTTCTTTCAGTTTTTCTACTTTTTGCACAAGGTCAGCAAATCTTTGCTGCTGTTCTACAGATGGAACAGGAATATCTAAATTTCTAACAAATGATAGATTTGCCATTTTAAATCCACTTTTACAGTTTTTCCGTCGGGGATGTTACATTCCATTGCTTCGCTATTCTCGATGAAATATTTGAGGTTTTTTGATTGTAAGTGATTTAATAAACATTTCATTTTACACTTATGCGTTGCCGTGCTATTTTAACATACTTTTTGTTTTGTTCAATCCCTATCCAATTTCGACCTAAATTTTTTGCAACCACTGCCGTTGTTCCGCTTCCTAAAAATGGATCTAAAACGATAGCACCATTATTTGATGACGCAATAATAATCCTCTTTAATATTTCTTCCGGTTTTTGCGTTGGATGTAATGCTCTCCCATCTTTTCCATGTAATCTTTCCTTTCCTTGAACTAAGGGCATTGCCCAGACATCTCTCATTTGTTTGAGGGCACCGTCCTTTTGAGTTTCGGGATTTATTTTTTTCAGTTCTGTATAATTA
>CAYVEO010000041.1:6588-12362 GCA_964449965.1 uncultured Planctomycetia bacterium | reverse complement strand
TTTCTTACCTTTGACTGCCCAAACTACAAATTCTGTTGAGTGAGTAAAAACTCTTTTTGTCATGTTTGGCATTGCGTTCGTCTTTTGCCAAACGATGACATTGTTAATTTTGAAATATAACTGTTTCAGCACAATCATTACCTCTGCAAGATTGTGATAGGTGCAAGAAATATAAATTGAGCCATTATCTTTTAACACTTTGTGGCAAGCACCAATCCATTTTCTCGTAAACTGCATATACTCTGGAGCAGTCATTTTATCCCATTCTTCGTTTACCATATACCAATCACCGCCAGTTTTATTTCCTTCCCATTTAAGATCATTACCCGAAAGGTTGTAGGGCGGATCTGCAAAAATTAAGTCAACAGACTTTTCGTCAATCTTCTCATTCAGAACTTTTATGCAATCGCCTTGGTAAATGATATTTACTTTCATAGTTGTTGCTTTGCCAAAATTGATTTTTGCCAAGTGTTAATCGTATCTGGTATTCGCTCAATCCATTCTTCGGAATGCTCCACCATATTTGTAAGTCCTAAAATTTGCTCGTAAAAGCGTAACAATTCACTATGTGTAAATTGCTTCCCTTGTCTTCTTATTTCTAAAAGAATTTCGAGTAATTTGATAAATTGCGTAATAGAAAGAGGGACAATTCTCTGTGTTGCACCTTTATACCCGTATTTAATAGCCATCCAAAAAGTTTCTATCGTGTCTTGATGCAAGCGTGGAGCAATAAATAGACAATAGGTTGCTTTATCAGAATACGAATTTTCAAAATCTCTAACATGTCGCATAACTGGCTGACCCTCGTTGTACCACTGCGAACGATCCGTAAGCATCGTAACTTCACACACAGAATTAAAATTTTCATAAAAGCATTCTATGTCCGGCTTATTGGCTGGTGCAGTAAAGGTGGGTTCGTTATCATCACCCACTGGATAATTTGGTTTTATTTCCAGGGCATCATTAAGCGCATTAAGCGCAAGTGTTGCAAGTTTCTCAAGCTCGATACTCTTTTTGTTGTCTGACTGATGAATGCCTTTAAAAGCGTTAATATATTCTCGAATCTTAGCAACATCTTGCGACTCAAAATGAGTCTCCATCTCTTGGAGTTTTCTTCGATAATCTCGTAATTCTTCAATGTATTGCTTTATCTGATCCGCACTCAAACTCTCAATTTCTTGAAAATGGAAATGCGGAATTGTTACTGCTTTCGATTTCAGATTGGCTACATAATCCTGCACATCTCGATTCAATTTACCTGCAATTTTTCCTAATTCCGGTTTTGTTTCCCACGGTAAAACAGGTTGTTCGATATCGGCAAGATATTCTATATATTCATCAGCATTTTTGAATGCTAAAGGAGAAGCATTATCCGTAGAGAGTAAATTCTCGATTTCAATAGACCTTCTCGGTTCCAAATCAACATAAAACCCGCCGCCTCGTATGTATACGTATCTTGTCAATCTGAAATATCTTATCGCGTTATCGCCGTAATCTTTAAGATTATTGAGAAGTTTTTTAATTTCACCACTGATTTGTGTGCCTAAAAATGTCTTAGCAAAATTTTTTCTGAATTTTTCCCTGAATTGCTTTCTGCTCTTTTCGTCTCTTTGAGAGCGTAGTCCAATTCTATATTCGATAAGTTTTTCTGCCTGTTTACTGATTTTTCGATAATCAATAAGGGTTGGAGCAAAAAGAGAAAACTCATCCTTACTTATGCCGATTGGCTCATTTCCTTGCTTTACCCATCTTTTGTTTACTTCCTTGATTAAATGCAAAATGCCAATAAATGGCTTGATGGCAAATCCGTCATCTTCAGAAAATGTTCTACTTGCCGGATTAGGAAGTTGCCATTTCAGAAAATGGATAAAGAATAGTTTTCCTAAATCGTAGTCTTTGGAGAGAAAATACTCACCAAGCGCGGTTATTTTAACGCCTTCGGCAGAATTTTTTGCTATACACAAGCTCATTTTATTAAGCGGAGCAACAGAATTTCTCCCGCGCATTGCTGGGTCTTCATAATTCTGTGCATCAAAAATTTCTTTCGCTACAGAAAAATACATCTCCTTTTCGATATCATCGAAATACCCCTCTTGTTTTCTAGTTAATTCAGTGGGTTTGTAGATCTTATTTTTAATTAAAAGAATTTGATATTTAATTTGGTTCTCGGTATTAAAAGGTTGCCCCTCTAATTCTTTTAAAACACACAAAAAGTCCCTTAATCTATCGGGGTTTCTAACGGTTGTTGATATTGACCAAGGTTTTTTCATAATCGTTATTTTGTTACTTTACAGTAAAAAACTCGCTCAGCGTGCCCATCTGTGTCGCTCTTGCCAGTAGTGAAGGCCTTATAGTCGCGCTCGAAAATATCCACTTCACCCCGAGTTTTCAACACATTGATTATTTGCTCATCACTAATTCGAGCATTCGATCTGCCATCTTTTGATTCGCCTGTATTATTGTAAGAAATTAAAATGTGTTTGCATTTTGCGTTTGAGATTAAATCAGAAAATGCTTTAGGTGCTGAAGTTAAACAATAGTCACTTTTTATATGGGATCTGTCCATCTTTTTCGCTTTGCCATGAACCAGAGGTTTTTCCCAAATAACTAGATTTTCTAGCAAATGGTAGGCATCTGAATATTGGCGTGAATTATAAGGTGGATCAATATATAAAACATCGCAGATTATCTCCCTAATAAGTCGGTTTGCATCTTGTTGGTATATCTCATTGTTTAAGTTGTTTTCCGGATCGAAGCCTGGGACTAAAAGACGCAGTGGTTGGATAGTATCAAGTTTTTTTCTATACGCGTCATAGTGCCCCACAGTATTTGCTACTTTATCTACAGCATAAAGTAATGAGGTTATTAAAACTGCTTTTTCGTTCTCGTTTTTCGCAATCTCATTAATCTTTTCTCTAATAGCTCCTATTTTTCGGGCATTTTCTAGGGTGAAATAAGTATTTCCAAAGTGTTCAGAAAAATAATTGTCCCTATCTGTTTTTAAGCTGTTTAATATATCTACTTTCTTTTCAATCTCGTAAAAGTCTATTTCCGAAGTTCCCAAAAAGGCATTTAGCGGAATATAGTTGCTTGCCAAAAAATCATTCGCGATAACTTTGATATTTTTTTCATTAAATCTTTCTCCTACAACTCCAGTCCCTGCAAAAATATCGCAAAAAACACTAAAGCCATTACATTTTTCATTAACAATGTCCTCAATAAAGCCAAGTAGCTTATATTTATTTCCTAAAAATCTTCTATTTTGTAGTTGGAAACGTCCCAGTTTAACTCTGTCTTCGGGATAAAAATATACTTTGTGTATTTTTTTAATCTCAGGGATATAGGTTGGTTGTTCAGTTTCTAATAAATCAAAAAGAGAATTTTGTACGCCATCAGAAACATAATATGTTATTTTCTTACCCGAGGTTTGTACATCAGCAAAAAAGCTGTGGGTATCATTCTCGCTAACAATGATAAAGTCAATAACATTCACTCCCATAATCTTCCCTGCCTCGAGAATTTTGTTTACAATTTCTACATCCTGTTTGCTGGGAGTAACATCTCCGGAAGGGTGATTATGCAATAAGATAACACCAGCCGCTCGTAGCTCGACAGCGGGTCCAAAAATTTCGCGTGGGTGGATAATGCTTTTATCCAATGTGCCAATAGATATAATCTCTTTTTTCAGTAACGCATTTCTAGCGTTGAGATAAAGACACACCAGATATTCTTTTTTCTTATCTCGTAAATCAGAAGTTAGAGAAACTGCGTCTTGTGCTGATAGAACAATGTTATCCCTATGTCCCAATTCTTCATAAAAGCGTTTTACTAGCACTAACGCTGAAACAATTTGTAACGCTTTTGCTTCGCCTATACCTGATATTTCTAAAAGGTCGTCAACTGTTATGTCTAAAAATTTATCCCCAAACTTTCTGATTATCTGCTCTGAAAGTTGTTTGACATTTTTTCCTTTGATCCCACTGCCAATGAGAATAGCCAAAAGCTCGCTTTTAGAGAGAGCGTCCGGCCCTTTTTCTAAAAACCTCTCACGTGGCCTATCAACTTTTGGAATATCTTTAAGCTTTCCCATATTATTTGATTAAATCATCTACGCCAATTTCTAACGCTTTGGAGATTTTAGTTAATGTTTCTAAAGAGCGAAGCCTAGAACAAGGCAGCAAATCGTATTTGGTGGAGCAGACGGGATTCGAACCCGTGACCCCCACGTTGCGAACGTGATGCCCTCCCAGCTGAGCTACTGCCCCTTATCTATGCATCTCTATCTCTTCAAGAAACCTCTCATCCTTCAGAAACCAATCACCTTCTTCAAATACCCATGTTTCTTCAACCTTACCCATCTTGTGGAGTTTCCTATTCTTATTGGCAAGATTCAGTTCCAGATATACTTTTACCGGACCTGTCTTTTTATATTCTGTCCTATCCACTTCGTAATCTAATTCCGTATAGTCTTTGTATAAATTTGTCTTCTCTGATTTGTATCCATTTCTGCCGCCGCTTTTGTAAGGAGATTTATTTGAGAGGAAACTATATGCCTTATCCCAGTCCTGAATCTGCCACAGATTATGGTATTCATGGACTCTGCTAAGAAGTCTCGTCTGTGTCCTATTAATATAAAAGTTACACCCTGAGACTAAAATGGCTAAAAATATTATAAAAACCTGCCTGAATCCTATTTTTACCTCCTCCTATAAGCAAGCAAAATTATACCATCATCAAAGATTTTAATCAAGGTTTTTTCTCGGCAATAAAAAGGCGCCTGGCTTTTTCTTGACAGCCCGGCGCCTTCCCATTCTCTATGAATCTACCAACTGACTACTATCTACCCTGAACCACTTGCAGTCTTGATATAACCTTCTTTACACCAGGGGTTTCTTTTGTTACCCTTATAGCAGTCGCCTTCTCATGGTTAGAGAATACCTCGCCATTCAAGGTCACCTCACCCTTATATACATCCACATCTATCTTACCAGCATTTATCTCGGAATTCTTTACAAGCCTCGTCTTTATCCTGGTATTAAGTGCAGAATCTGAAACAGATTCCCCGAAGCCCCTTTCTACCTTCGTATTTGTAGTAGAAGATGAGGTAGCGCAGCCGGCTAAGATTAAAGAAGCGAAGATAAACCAAATATATTTTTTAAACATATGTTTGCTGTACCGCATAAATAATCCTTCCTACTCCTTCTCAATCCAGAGTATCCAGGAGACCCCTTCCTTCTCTTCTTTTGCCTCTTTGCCTTCTTTGTGTTTGACATATGCCCAGCAGGTAATGGTATAGGTGTTGGCTGCCTCTGAAGCAGGATTGTATTTCGGTGCGGTCCAGACGTATTTTTGGCTATTCGCCCCTTCTATCTTCTCGGTCTTACCCTGATTGTATATCTGCCACTCGTATCGGACGTCCCTCTCCCACTTATTTTCTCCTTCATCCCATCCAAAATAGCCTGCTACGGTGAGATTTCTTGATTCGCCCGGCTTTACAGGACCGCCTTCATCCGCGGTATTTGCCCGCAATAGATATAGCCCCTTCCCATTGCCAAAAAGCCATGGTTCTTTCTTAAGTTCTTCCTGGGCAGGTTTATCTTTATATACAGTCCCTTCCCATTCGTATATGGCAATATTCTTACCCATAACCTGCACCGCACCTGACAAGACAATACCCAAACCTGCTACAACCGATAAAAGATACTTGGACATCTTTCCCCCCTCCTTTTTAATCAGACTCCTGATTCATTTATACCTGCTGACTCTCAAGAAGT
>CAYVEO010000041.1:0-6578 GCA_964449965.1 uncultured Planctomycetia bacterium | reverse complement strand
TATTTGCCCGCAATAGATACAGCCCCTTCCCATTGCCAAAAAGCCATGGTTCTTTGGCAAGTTCCTCCTGGGCAGGTTTGTCCTTATATACAGTCCCTTCCCACTCATATACAGCGATATTTTTACCAATGACCTGCTTAATACTTGAACCTAAAAATAAAATACCTACACCTACCATTATTGATAAAATATACTTATACATCTTACCCCTCCTCCTTTACCATCCTGTTTCATACCTGCTGACTCTCAAGAAGTTTCTTTGCGGCATTTAGCCCCTCCTCAAACGCCTTGAGGTTTATCTCCTCTGTCCCTGGCGGGACGTTTTTTTTGATAGAGGACTTAATCGCCTCTACAGAAACATAAGGTGCCAGTGCAGATATCGCACCTAATGCCACTACGTTTGCTACCATAGGCTTATTCAAGGTCTTCCTTGCTATCTCTGTAAATGGCATAGAATAAGCCCTCGCAGTAGGGATGCTTTTCACATGGGTAGAATCCACCACAAGTAATCCATTTTCAGCCAGGTCATGGTAATACTTGTCACATGCCTCCTGTGTAAGACACAGCAGGAGGTCAAGCCCCATAGCCTTTGGATAATCAATATCATTATTGCTTATCACTACCTCTGACTGGCTTGCTCCACCCCTTGCCTCTGGCCCATAACTCTGCGTCTGGACGGCATTCTTCCCATCAAATATAGCCGCTGCCTCAGCATAGATTATCCCTGCCCTTATCAATCCCTGACCGCCAGAGCCGCTAAATCTTATGTTGACCCTGTTTACATCTTTACTTTTCTTTGCCACGTCCCTTCCTTACCTATGCAGTGATGTTTTGAGATTCTCTTGTAATCTTGTCAAACTCCTCTGTATATTCCGGACGCTCTATGTCTTTCAGAAGTCCTATCGCGAATTTACCTTTTCTTTCTTCAGCGGTCATTTTTCCCCATGCATCTACCATAACCCCGCATTCTTTTTCCCATTTCATCATATCCACGGCACTGCCTAATCTATTTGTCCTTCCGTAAGCAGTATTACAATTAGATATTGCCTCTATCACAGAAAAACCCTTCTTCCTGATAGCCTTCTCTATTAACCTGTCTAATAACAATGCCTGATAGGTAGTGCTCCTCGCAACAAACGTAGCACCTGAACCTATAGCAAGCTCACATATATCAAAAGGCTGCTCAATGTTTCCATACCGTGAGGTTGTAGAGAGTGCACTGAACGGGGTAGTGGGTGAATATTGCCCGCCAGTCATGCCATAAGTGCAGTTATTAATGACGATGGCATTTATGTCTATGTTCCTTCGGCAGGTATGTATAAAATGGTTACCGCCTATCGCAGTTGCATCGCCATCCCCCATAATAACGATGACTGTAAGCGCCGGATTGGCAAATTTTATACCGGTAGCAAAGGACAATGCCCTGCCATGCGTTGTGTGCAGGGTATTAAAATCAAGATATACAGGTATCCTGCCTGAGCAGCCTATCCCTGAAACCAGGACCACTTTATCTTTGTCTAATTCCATCCTGTTGATAGCCCTTATGAGTGCACCCATAACTATCCCTATCCCGCATCCGGGACACCAGACTACAGGGAACTTCTTCGTCACCCTAAAATATTTATGTTCGGCCCTGACGCCTTGTTCCACTCAAACTACCTCCATAATCTTGTCTAAGATTTCACCAGGTGTAAATAATTCCCCGTCATACCTGTTCAGTCTCTCAACCCTTGAATCCTTTTTAACGACCCGCTCAACTTCATAGACCATCTGACCTGCATTCAGCTCTGCAACAATAACTGTATTTATCTTCTTGCTCAAGCGCTCCACCTGTATCTTGGGAAATGGCCAGACTGTGAGCGGCTTCAATAAGCCCACTTTTATACCACGCTCCCTTGCCATGCGAATTGCAGCCATAGCAACCCTCGCAACTGACCCGTATGCAAATACCATTATCTCTGCATCTCTCAACATGAATTCTTCCATCATTATTATATCCGATTTGAAATAGGTAGTCTTCTTCATGAGCCGGCTCATTAACTCTCTCGTCTCATCAGCCCTTAACGTAGGAAATCCCATTCTATCATGAGTAAGTCCGGTAATATTATACCTGTAGCCTTCACCGAAATTTGCCATTGGCGGAACGCCATCAGATGTCTCATCATACGGCTTATACCATTCCGGCGGCACAGACGGCTTTATCCTGTTTATTATCTCCACAGAATCAGGGGCAGGTAATTCCACCTTCTCCCTCATATGCCCTATAATTTCGTCAGATAAAATTACCACAGGGACCCTGTATTTCTCTGATATATTAAATGCCTTTATAGTCAGATCAAAACATTCCTTCACAGAAGACGGGGCTAATGCGACAATAGGATGGTCACCGTGTGTCCCCCATCGTGCCTGCATCATGTCTCCTTGAGCAGGATGTGTTGGTATTCCTGTACTCGGCCCAACGCGCTGGACATTTACTATTACGCATGGGACCTCAGCCATGCATGCAAAACCTATATTCTCCTGCATCAATGAAAAACCAGGACCCGAGGTGGCAGTCATCGCCTTCAACCCTGCTATAGACGCACCTATAACGCAAGCGATACTGCCTATCTCATCCTCCATCTGTATATATTTCCCGCCCAATTTTGGCAGTTCTTCAGATAATATCTCGGCTATCTCAGTAGAAGGCGTGATAGGGTAGCCTGCATAAAAACGCACCCCTGCCGCTATTGCACCTTTAACAACAGCCTCATTACCCTGCAGAAAATAGACGTTACTCTTTGGGTTTACCATGTGCTGCCTTATTTCCTTCTTTCCTCTCGGTCACAGTAATTGCAAAATCCGGACATCTAATCTCACACATCCCGCATCCTATACATGCGTCACTGGACACGTATGGCTTGCCATTTTCATCTGCTGAAAGACACTTGACAGGACAGAATGCTATACATATACCGCAAGCCTTGCACCAGCTCCCAAATGCATGGACGTCATACTTCTTTTTCTCTGCCGTTTTTCCGGCAATTGGGTCGTCCTTCTTACCCTTATTATCTTTCTTTAAATCTTCCAAATCAAGTCCTTCTCAAACCCTTCTGTATGGAGCAGCTGCCTCGCGTATCAGGTTAACTACTTCAAGAGGGGTAGATGCAACCTTTACCCCGGATTCTGCCAGGCAGGTAATTTTCCCTTCCGCAGTCCCTCTACCCCCGGAAACTATGGCGCCTGCATGACCCATACGTTTGCCTTTCGGTGCACTTCTACCAGCTATAAATCCCACGACGGGTTTGGTCATATATTCTTCTATGAATTTGGCAGCCGATTCCTCTTCAGAACCGCCAATCTCTCCTATCATCACAACAGCCTCTGTCCCGTAATCCTCTTCAAAAAGTCTCAAGATGTCAATAAATGAAGTGCCTATAACCGGGTCTCCCCCTATGCCGATACACGTGCTCTGACCAATACCGCCTTCAGTCAGAGCATTGACTACCT
Source organism: uncultured Planctomycetia bacterium (assembly GCA_964449965.1). Classification (GTDB taxonomy): domain Bacteria; phylum Omnitrophota; class Gorgyraeia; order CAYVEO01; family CAYVEO01; genus CAYVEO01. The sequence goes on along the minus strand of CAYVEO010000041.1, from coordinate 3,089 downwards.
CATAGGTAAGTGTCCCGCTCCTTGAAACCACACCGACCTTACCTGGTTTATGGATATATCCAGGCATGATGCCAATCTTACATTCATCAGGTGTAATAACGCCCGGACAATTAGGTCCTATAAGCCGTGTCTTCTTCCCTTCCAGATACCTCTTCACCTTTATCATATCCAGGACAGGAATACCTTCAGTAATGCAGACGACTAATTCTATCCCTTCATCCACAGCCTCTATAATGGCATCAGATGCAAATGGAGCAGGCACATATATAACCGATGCATTAGCATCTGTTTTCTCTACTGCCTCTCGGACAGTATCAAAAACAGGGATATTGTCTATAAAACTGCCGCCCTTGCCTGGTGTTACACCCCCCACGAGCTTTGTGCCGTAGGCAACCATCTGCCTGGTATGAAATGCCCCTGCCTGCCCTGTAATCCCCTGGCAGATAACCTTTGTATCCTTATTAACCAGTATGCTCATTATTTATTATATAATAATCCTCTATAAAATACAAGAAAATTCCTTCACCAGATTCCCTTAATTCATTGATATTTATATTGAGCCGTTAGGACGCATTTAATTTATAATTTTTTTGCTTGTGGGAAATTTCTCTTGCTCCCTCTCTTCATGCCTCTGTCTTTTCCGATGGCAACTCTAACACCTTAACGGCAGGCAATGAAGAACCGGCTATCCCTTCCAAATCGTCACCTTCTAACGCTTCATCAACGCTTAAGTTCATAAAAATTCGCTCACTAATCGCTCACTAAATATTTAAGCGACCTGCCTTTAAAACAGAACAAAAATCACAGAAATCACAAAAACGTCTGGAATTTGTGATTTTTGTTATTTTCTCTGCAAATACTCCCATAACACACTCACCTCTTTTTTGAACCTTTAAAATTCCTTTATCAACCAATCTACGAAAATATTCGTTTATACTCTTAATATTAACTCTACGATTAATACTGCCTATTTTATTACTCTTAAACGATTTTAAGTTCCTGATAATTTTGATTTCATTAGGACTTAACCCCTCAATTATTCCTTCATATACAGTATTCCCCAAATAAAATAATCCTTCTTCAAACCCAATATCCCATTCTGTATCTGTTACCTTTCCAGCTTTTTGATTATCATAAAGAGCGCTTCCTATGGCATGGATTTGGAAAAGATGTCCATCAGTATATTTTAAAATTTTATCTTTTACAGAATCGCTAAAGACAACACCCGTCCCTTTTAAAATTGTATTTAATAATTTAATTGTATTCTCTTTATTAAAGTTTGTCAGTTCAATCCTTGGTATAAAAAACCGTCCTATGGGATGATTCATCTTAATAAATGGTTTCCACCCCTCTATTGTAGAACTTAAAATGAAGAGTATTTTAGTTTCATCAATAATTTTCTTATCTGAAAGGACGTTCTTTAAAGTAGTAAAAACTCTCTGGACTTTTGAAAAATTCTGCACATCATCAATTAAAATGACAAGTAATCCCGTGTGTTTAGAAATGTCCTTCCAAATATTCAATAATCCGTCTTCAAGAAAAATCTGCGGGTCAATCATCTTATTTTTATCAACTTCAAAAGAGATATTAAAACCTGAACCCAAAACCTGTATTCCAAATCCATCAATTAACTTAAAGAAATTACTGTTTTTCTTAAACAGATTAGACGGAATACTTCTCAATATTGACTGGATGATATGAACACTAATCTCTATATCTGGAGTATTCTCTAAAATTTCTCGTGCAAGGAAATAACAGGCATAGCATTTTCGCTCTTGAGCGAGTAATTTAAAATATCTTAACAGACTTGTTTTACCAGAACCCCATATACCATTAATAATATAATGGTTGATATTCCCTTGTTCTGCCTCATTGAGTCTCTTGATGAAAAAATTTATCTCTTTTTCTCTATTAATAAATGCCTTTGGTTCCAAGCCTGATTTTGGCGTAAATGGATTTGGTTTAATCATCTATTCCTCTAGCAATTTTATGACATTTCCACTAATTCTCTCTTCCAAATTCCTTGCCTCAGAACTTATTTATCACCAGTCCGCTCAATAACTTTGGATAAAAAAATGTTGACTTGTGAGGCATCCTCTCACCCCTAAGGGCTATATCCTTCACTTCCTGTATCATAGTTGGATTAAGTAGGAATGCCACATTGCACGTATTGTTATTCACCGACTCTATTGCCTTATCTATGTCTTCTGTGTAGCCTATTATCTTTTCATCGGCTTCCTGTGAAGGGATAATGGCAGGCAGGAGCAGGTTGTGAAGAATACTCACATCCAGTCTCTTCCAATTAAAAGACCTTTCCGCCTTGACCGCTTCCTCAAGTATATTCTCATTTTTAAGGGTTAAAATGTAATATCTACCCTTGCCGGTATAAACGCCAAATTTATGGTCGTGGACAACGTGCCTTCCCATACCCTTAAGCATCTCTTTTTTTGTCTTAACTTTTTTTATGTGAAACGAATCCTTTATCTTTTCCAATGCTTCCTCAAATCTTAAATGGTATCTTACCAGCCTGTGTGTAGGCAGGATAGTAATACCTTTACCATTTAACCCGGTAAAATACATCAAGCAATAATTAAACGGTTCCCTGCCTGTCCAATGTCCAATCTTTTTCTTCATCTCATTACGGAAAGATATGGCAGTCTCATAACGATGGTGGCCATCTGCAATAAATACCTTCTGTCCCTTCATTGCTTCACGAACCATCTTTATCATCTTTTTATCAGTCAGACTCCATAACCTGTGCCTCGTGAATTCTTTATCATGAACATCAATGTATGGAGCCGAAGAGGAAACGTAAGTTGGTATCTTTTTCAGTATCTCCTTTTTATCATCAAATAGCAAAAATATAGGGCTAAGGTTTGCTTTAACAGACCTTAAAAGATTCAAGCGGTCTTGCTTAGGTTTTGCATGGGTATTTTCGTGCGGTAGAACAGAGCCTTTTTCAAAATCTTCCAATTTCATCAAGGCAATAAATCCAGCCCTGTTTTTCCTCTTGCCCCGCTCAACATAATCCTGGAGATAGTAATATATAGCTGGCTCTTTATCCTGCTTGAACACCCCCTGTTCAAGCC
>CAYVEO010000040.1:8024-24598 GCA_964449965.1 uncultured Planctomycetia bacterium | reverse complement strand
GATGTTGTCCTATTTGCTACTGGCGGGGCAGGCCGCACCTATAGCAGATCCACAAATGCCATCATAAATACCGGCAGCGGCATGGCGATTGCGTATAAAGCAGGAGTGCCTTTAAAAGATATGGAATTCATACAATTTCATCCAACATCTCTCGTAGGCACTAACTTATTGATGACAGAGGGATGCAGGGGGGAGGGCGGGTATCTCGTAAATGCTAAGGATGAGCGCTTCATGAAGAATTATTCGCCTAAATATATGGAACTGGCACCGAGGGATATAGTTTCACGGTCTATACAGGCAGAGATAAACGAAGGCAGGGGATTTGAGAATGAGTATGTCCATTTAGACCTGAGACACTTAGGGAGAAAGAAGATTATGGAACGCCTGCCTGGTATCAGGGATATATGTATCCATTTCATAGGTATAGACCCGATAGAAAGCCCTATCCCGATTCAGCCAGGCCAGCATTATACTATGGGAGGGATAAGTTGTAACGAGAGGTGTGAGACTGAGGTCCAGGGTTTCTATGCGGCAGGCGAGGCAGCGTGCGTGAGTGTGCACGGGGCAAATAGATTAGGGGGGAATTCACTTCTTGAGACTGTAGTATTCGGGAAAATAGCAGGTGAGTATGCGGCGAAATATGCAGAGGGAAAAGAAAAAGACTCAAAAAGCAAGAAGGTCGTGGAAGACGTGCTGCGAAAAGAAGAAGGGAAAATAAAGAATCTTATTACTAAAAGCGGTAAAGAACGCCCCGGAGATATAAGACAGGAACTTAAAAAAACGATGGATGAAAAGGCAGGAATATTCAGAGAAAAGAAGCCTATGGAAGAGGGACTTACAAAAGTAAAGGAACTTAAGGAACGGTATAATGATATAACCCTTTCCTATAGAGGCAATAAATGCAATCTGGACCTGGCAAGGGCACTGGAGTTGGAATGCAAATTGGACATAGCAGAGGTAATTACAACAGGAGCCATCAATCGCCAGGAGTCAAGGGGAAGCCATTACAGGTTAGACTTTAAAGATAGAGATGATACTCACTGGTTGAAACATACTATCGCACGCCATAGCCCCCAGGGTCCACTCCTCAGCTATGAGCCTGTAAAGATAACAACCTTCAAACCCGAGGCAAGGAAGTATTAGAATATGAATGAAGCAGCCGCAATAAAGGTATTTCGTTTTGACCCGGATAAGGATAAAGAGCCTTATTTTGATTCGTTTAATGTCCGGGTGAGGAAAGGGATGACAGTCCTTGAGGCTTTATTTGACATATTGGAGAACCAGGATGGTTCACTGGGTCTTAGATACTCATGTCGTGGAGCAGTGTGCGGCTCATGTGCCATGCATATCAACGGCTATTACCGGTTAGCCTGCCAGACACAGATAGAGAATCTAAAGGGCAATGAAATAATCATAAGACCACTCGGACACTTGCCCGTGATTAAGGACCTTATAGTGGATATGCGTCCATTCTTTGAGAAATATGAATCCATCATGCCGTATCTGATTACCCAGAATGGTCATTCAGAAACAGGGGAACAATTCCAGAGCCAGAAGTCCCGGGCAAAGATTGACGAGATGATTGACTGTATCCTGTGTGGATGCTGCCATGCATCCTGCACAATGACATTGACAGATAAAGATTACCTTGGCCCTGCTACGCTTCTTAAGGCTAACAGGTTCTATGTAGATTCCAGGGACAAAGGCGGGATTGAGAGACTCAAGTTAGTGGACGGGGAACATGGCGTGTGGCGGTGCCATACGATATTTAATTGTAAGGAGGTATGTCCGAAATATATAAATCCTACAAGGTCTATAGCCCGGCTGAAAAGGGGTTTGATAAAGAATAAGATATTAGGCAGGCTCTGAGATAAAATCAAGTATCTCCTTTGCGGCTCTAATTGAGGCACCAGACATGCCTAATTTCTCTTTTACCTTGTCCAGTTCATCCCGCATCTTCTCCATTCTATCCTTGTCGTTCAATAATCCTGATACCTCATTTGCTATTAATTCCGGCTTTGCATTAGACTGTATGAATTCAGGGACCACCTTCTTTCCTGCCACTACATTTACGAGTGCTATATATGGTATCCTGATAATGGGACGCAGCATAAGTGATGTTAGAAGTGAGACCTTATAGAGGACAATCATAGGCTTTTGCATTATGGCAGTTTCTAAAGTTGCAGTGCCAGAACAGACCATTACTATATTAGAGACATTAAGGACATCATAATTGTTTCCTCTCACCGTATGCAAAGGAATAGGATAAAATTTTGTAAACTTGCTGAATATTTCTTCATCCACGCTCGTTGCCTCCTGGAGCAGAAACTGGGCATCAGGATAGATGTCCTTTATAAGCAGAGATGATTTAAGCATTATCGGCAGTATTCTCAGGACCTCTTTTTCTCTTGAACCGGGCAGAAGAGAAATAGTCAATGGACCGTCTTGCAAACCGAACCTTGATGATGCATCCGGGACAGACATGGAAGGTTTAACTACGTCCAGGAGGGGGTGCCCTACAAATATTGCATCTATCCCTTCCTTCTCGTAAAACTCCTTTTCAAATTCAAATATGACGAGCATCCTGTCAACTAATTTTCTTATGAGATTTACCCTATCCCTGCCCCATGCCCATACCTGCGGGCTTATATAGTATATTACCGGTATTTTCCTTTTCTTGACTTCTCCGGCAAGTCTAAGGTTAAATCCCGGGTAGTCTATCAGGACCACGCAATCAGGCGGTTTTGAGTCAAGTTTTTCCAGGAGCATCTTAAAGACCCTTTTAAATTCTTTCAGATTCTTTATGACCTCTGTAAAACCTACAACTGCAAGGTTCATCATGTTGTAATAAATTTGAGCACCTGCCTGGCTCATCAAAGGTCCGCCTAATCCTGATACCTCTAACTCAGGGTTCATCTGCTTCAATGCCTTTATCAAATTAGACCCGTGAAGGTCTCCTGAGGCCTCTCCTGCTACTATTATTATTCTCTTGTTCATAGCGGTGTAAATTATAGCACTTAGCCTTTTAAATGGCAAGGAAAATAAGATTTGATTTTTGCAGGGGTTTATGGTATATTTAAAGCATAGAGGAGGTGGGACTGGTGGATGTAATGGAGATAAAGGGTATCGGGGCATGGTCTATGTTTAAATTGGTTGGCGGGACATTTATGGTCATTGGTTTAATATCTGGTCTTATAGCAGGATTATCTGGCCAGTTCTTTGGACTTGAGTCTATAGAATTTATAGATGAGATTATATCTAAAGGCCCTCTGGCAATCAGCCTTTTAGGATTGGGTCTGGGTATGTCGTGCGGCATTGCCCTGGGGCTGTCTTGTGCCATACTTGCACTCATTTATAACTTCTTTGCAATGATAATGGGCGGCATAAAGATTGTTATAAAATAAATCCATTTATGTCTATAGGATGTACAAAGTGCAAGAGAGAATATGATGTGACTCCCCGGCAATCCCAATTCCCGCAGGTGCTGATAGTTGAGGCGTCTGCAGGCTCAGGAAAGACATACGCACTCGCAAAGAGATACATTCAGCTTCTTATAACCCCCCGCTTAAAACCGGAAGAAATCCCCCTGAATACAATCCTTGCCATAACCTTCACTAATAAAGCGGCCATAGAGATGAAGGAACGGATTTTAGAATTCTTAAAGAAGATAGCATTAGATAAATTTGAAGACGGAAAAGAGAAAGAAAATTTTCTTGCTTCCCTGCATGTGGATAAAGAAGCCGCCCGGAAGAAATCTTATAAAATCATGGACTATCTAACCAGAAACTATAACTTCTTTCAGGTTCAAACCATTGACAGTTTTATCAATGCCATACTTTCCGGCTGTGCCTTCCGGCTGGATTTGTCAGCAAACTTTAAGACTGAAAAATATTATGGCGACTATCTATCCTATAGCATGGATAAACTCATAGATAAGGCAGGCGCGGATAAGGATGTCCTGAATCTCTTCCATAATTTCTTAAGGCACTATCTCTTTATAGAAAATAAGTCCGGCTGGTTTCCCAGGCAGTATATTCTTTCAATCCTGAAGTCCCTGTATTCCAAAAACAACAGATTATCAGGCAGATTTATCCGTAATAATACAGAGGCGAAGGATTTGATTTCTCTTAAGAAATCTGTCCTGAACCTCATGACAGACCTTACGGGAAATCTTCCCGGAGGGACTGACAAAAGATTTTTAAATAGTTTGTCTAATTTTCTTGAACGGAATAAAGAGGGTTTCGACATTGATGATATTCCTGATTTCTTTGGAAGGACAGACTTCCCGATTAATAAAAACCATGGGGTCCCTGATAATATACGTAAGCTCTGGCAGAGAATAGGAAATGGCATAAAAGAATTGTGCGAACTGGAATCAGGGTCTGCGTATAATTATTATGTTGACATTCTCAACGAAGTCCTCCGTGAGTTAAAGGAGATAACCGCGAGAGATGACGTTTTATTTTTAGAGGCATTGAATAAAGAAGCGCAAAGGCTTCTTGGTGAAAAATCCTTCCTGCCTGAGCTTTATTGCAGGTTAGCCACCCGTTTTAAGCATTTTCTTATAGATGAATTCCAGGATACAAGCAGATTACAATGGGAGAACCTCCTGGTTATGATAGAAGAGGCCCTTTCCACTGATGGTTCCTTGTTTTATGTAGGGGATAAGAAACAGGCTATTTACAGGTTCAGAGGCGGAGAGGTCTCTTTGATAGAATCAGTCCGAGAACACTTCCCGGACTTTAACCTGATACCCGGGACTTTGAATAAAAATTACCGCAGTCAAAGAGAGATTGTGGAATTCAACAATATGGTTTTCTCAAAAGAAAACATTACGGGATTTATTAGCAGGATAAAAGATAAGAAAAAAGATGGTTTGGCCCCCGGGGATACGGATATAAAAAAGATTTTAGATATATTTGAGGGTTCAAGACAGGAATATAAGGAAGGTGAGACCCAGGGTTATGTGAGGTCAGGATTTATTGACGGCAAAAACAATGAAGAGATAGATGAGATAACAAGAGAAAAGACATTAAATCTTTTAGAGGATTTAAAAAAGAGGTTCTCTTTAAAAGATATAGCCCTGCTGGCGAGAAAAAATAATGAGGTAGCGGTTCTTACATCATGGCTTTTAGAAAAAGGTATCCCTGTAGAATCAGAAAAGACGCTTAATATAAAAGAGAATCCTTATATAAAGGAACTTATTTCATTCCTTAATTTTTTGAACTCTCCGATTGATAATCTTTCTTTTGCCTCTTTTATACTCGGTGATATATTTCTTAAGACATCAGGCCTTACCCGGCAGGATATCCAGGGATTTATTTTTAGAATCCAGGGTCCGGGCAATGAAGAAAAAACATATCTTTACAGGGAGTTCCGTAAGGAATTCTTAAGTATCTGGGAAACCCTGATAGAAGAGTTTTTCAGAAGTGTAGGGTTTGTCCCGCTCTACGAACTTGTCATAAGTATATTAAGCAGATTCAATGTCGTCCAGGGATTCAGCGATTACCAGGGTTTCTTTATGAAATTTCTTGAATTTATCAAGGAACATGAAGAGGAACATTCAAGTATTTCTTCGTTCTTAGAATTCTTTAAAAAAGCGCCTGATGAAGACCTTTATGTAAACGTTACAGAGGGTGATTCCGTAAAAATCCTTACCATACACAAGGCAAAGGGGCTTGAGTTCCCGGTCGTTATTATACCATTCCTTGAACTGAATGTTAAGGTGGAACCGGAAGTCGTCCTTTCCAATAATGGTGACCTTCGTCTTATCCGTATTAAAAAGGGCTACGCTAACTTTTCTCCGCGTCTGGCAGGGTTGTACAGGGAAGAATACCTGAAATATCTTATTGATGAATTGAATAGTATATATGTCGCCTTAACCAGAGCAAAAGATGAACTCTACATATTTATACCTGCTAAGGCAGAAAGGGGAGATAATTTAGCAGGCGCACTTTTTCCTGAGAAGGATTTTGAACGCGGGAAGAAATCGGAACATAAGAACCCTCATGATAAGGAAGAGATTCTTCCAATAGAAATCCCTCCCTCTGAATATAAAGACTGGATACCGCTGTTAAGAGATGAGTTTATTGAAGAGGGTATCTTAAAAGACAGGGATAAGATTCTAAAAGGCGAGGTGGGACACTATCTCCTTTCCTTTATCGGCAATCTCCATAATCAGGATAAGGATTTGGTTGTTAGAGAGGCATTAGAGAAATTGCGGTTTCAATATCCTTCTTTAAGTAATCCTGGAGAATATGTAGCAACGATTAATAAATTGCTTGAAAACAAAAGCCTGCGGCCATATTTTGAAGTCCGGGATGGCGAGGTTTATCTTGAGAAAGAGATTGTGGACTCATACGGAAATACTAAAAGGATAGACCGGCTGATCGTAAGATTGGGTGAGGTTTTGATAATTGACTATAAAAGCAGTAAAGAAAATAATACTGCATATTATGAACAAATGCTCCAGTATATGAAGATAATCCGGGAAATCTATACGGATTTAAACGTGAGGGGCATATTAGTCTATCTTGATGACTTAAGCACGGAAGAAATAAATGCAAAAGACCGTAACGTATAATTTAACTGAAAATTTTATAGAGAACCTTGCCGGATTCTTTGAGGAAAACTTCATGGATAAAGGCGAAGATATAAGCAGGTTTGCATTTATATTCGGAGGCAGGAGGCCTTCCTTATTCTTTAAAAAAGAACTCTCAAAGAGAATCAAAAAAGGTTTTTTCCCTCCGCATTTTTTCTCCATAGATGAGTTTGCAGAATATATCGTTAATAAAAAAGAACGTTTCAGCAGGATTTCTGATTTAGATGCATGTTTTATCATCTATAATCTGATACGGAGAATTTCCCCGGATATTCTAAAGGAGAGAGAGAGTTTTTCACAATTCCTCCCCTGGGCAAGAGAGATCCTTTATTTTATTGAACAGGTTGACCTGGAAGACATAAGCGTTGAATCCTTAAAGAACATTCAGGAAAAAGCAGCACTCGGTTATGACGTCCCTGAAGACGTCAATCGTTTACTCAAGGGCATTATTTCCTTAAGAGACGATTATCATACTATCTTAAAAGAAAATAAGACATACTCAAGGGGTCTTGTTTATTTACTTGCAGGAAGATACATTAAGGACGTTGATTTCAAGGAATTTAACCACATCCTGTTCTGCGGCTTTTTCTACCTCCATAAAACAGAGCAGGATATCATGAAAAGTATCTATGATAAAGAAAAAACCGTCCTTTTCTTTCAGGGGAATAAATCAGAATGGAGCGTCCTGAAGAAAGTTTCACATAACCTTGGTCTTTCAATAGAGGCAGAAGACATTCAAAAGCCGCGGTATAATCTTTCTCTAAAGGGCGGGTTTGATATTCATTCGGAAGTTTGTCTGGTAAGGGAGGTTTTAAAGAAGATAAAAAAACTGGATAAGACAGTAATAGTCCTTCCTGAACCTGACAGCTTGATACCTTTACTCTCAGAAATTTCAACCCTCGCCTCTGATTTCAATATCTCCATGGGTTATCCCCTGAAGAGAAGTTCGCTCTATTCACTTTTTGAATGCATATTTAAGGCACAGGAGACCAGAAAAGACGATGAATATTATGCAAAAGATTATCTTAAGGTTTTAAGCCATCCACTCATAAAAAACTTAAAAATCTTTCCTGATTATTCTGTAACCCGGGTTCTCATCCATAAGATTGAAGAAATCCTCGCGGGAATAGAAGAAACCCCTCTCGGCGGAAGCCTGTTTGTCAGCTTAGATAGTATCCAGCATTCAGAGGATTTATATCCATTGGCAGTAAATACGATGAGGACAATGGCCATTGAGGTGACAGAAGATGAACTTAAAATTGCACTGCAGGAATTGCATAATATTCTATTTACTGCATGGGAGAACATAAAGAATTTCCATGAATTTACTTTAAGCCTTGAAGGATTCCTTGACGTTTTAGTAAACAAGAGTCCCATGGGCAATTACCCGCTGAATCTAAAAATGGCAGAAAGGTTATTCTCCATTAACGAGGAATTGAAAAACTCATCTTTCAGCAAAGAGCAGTTTCCAGGAGAAGATATTTTTAAAATCTTTGATAATAAACTCAGTAACGAAGTCCTTTCCTTCTCCGGCTCACCATTAAAAGGGCTTCAGGTCTTAGGGTTATTTGAGACGCGTTCTTTAAACTTTGATAATGTTATCGTGATGGACGTAAATGAGGCGGTCCTGCCAAAGTTAAAGGTCTATGAACCCCTGATTCCCAGAGAGGTGATGATAAGCCTGGGTTTAAACCGGCTTGAAAAAGAAGAGGAGATCCAGCGTTATCAATTCAGGAGGCTAATCTCGTCAGCCAGAAACGTCTATCTAATCTATCAAAAGAGGGATGATAAAGAAAAGAGCAGATTCATAGAAGAACTTATCTGGGAAAGGCAAAAGGATAAAAATTCATTGGATGTTTTATCCATACCACAGGCAAGTTTTAACGTTAAAGTTTTACCCGGGAGATTAGAAGTCGTAAAAAACCAGGATGTCTTAAAATTCTTAAAAGAATGCAGATATTCTGCCTCGAGAATCAATGCGTATATGCAATGCCCTTTGAGGTTTTATTACCAATATGTCCTGAGACTCAAAGAAAAAGAGGATTTGCTTGAAGAGCCGGAAGGTACTGATATAGGCAACTTCATCCATGAATTACTTAAAGAAACATTTTCTGTATTTATCGGTATAAAACCCTGCGTTGATGAGAATTTCAGGCAGGGGTTCTTTGCAGTTTTGAAAAAGAAATTTGAAGGGGAATTCCGGAAGAGGATGAAATCAGACGCCTTCCTTATTAAAGAAATCCTTGACTTCCGGCTGGAAAGATTCCTGAATAATGAGATGCAAAGGGACGTCAGGGAAATTATATGCCTTGAGAAATCCTTTGAAGATAAAATAAGACTGGGGTGCGGAACTTTCAAATTCAAGGCAATCATTGATAGAATTGATAGACTTTCTGACGGGAGCATTTTAATACTTGACTATAAGACAGGAAGCACTGATATTATGCCGCAGGATATAGAAAAGATAGAATCAGAAGGTTTCAATAGAGAATCCTTCAAAAAGACCATAAAGTCCTTTCAACTTCCATTGTATCTTTATTTCGCGGATAAAACATATAAGGAAAAAAATATAGACGCCGCCATTTATTCCATAAGGGATGCAGGGGGAAATTCATGTTTAAAAGAGCTGATTAAAGATAGACATTCTGAAAAAGAAAAAATCATGGAGGTTTATCTAAAAGCATTAGATTCAATTTTAAATGACATCCTGAATCCCGATATTCCTTTTAAGGCAGACGAAGAAGACCCTCGCCGATGCGCAGCCTGTCCATTTTTCTATCTATGCAGGTGATATATTTCGTTCCAATAGGCGGGAAATAAATGTTTGACATCTTACTACCGATATAGTATTATTTATATTCAGAGACCATTTGAAACCAGATAACGTGCCTGTAGCTCAGCTGGATAGAGCACTGGTCTACGAAACCAGGTGTCGGCCGTTCAAATCGGCCCAGGCACGCCAAGTATATTAGGAATTTCAAAATATTGTAGTTGCCGAGCTTGCTCGGCCTAATTAAGAGGATATGATTCTTGGGGAAAATCGTATTTGTTATTGGCGGGGCGAGGAGCGGTAAGAGTAAATTTGCCATGGAATTAGCAAAGAAGGAGGCAAAAGAGGTAGTTTATATCGCCACTGCACGGGCTCAGGACGAAGAGATGAAGTTGAGAATTAAAAAGCACATAAAGTCCAGACCGAAAGACTGGAAAACCATAGAAGAACCGTTAGACCTGCCGCGGGCTATCAGAGACATAAAGGGAAAAGGCAAGGTAGTGCTCATAGATTGCATTACGCTGTATATTTCTAATATGCTCTTGAAGGGATATAGTGAAAAAAAGGAGCCCCGGGGAATTAACAGATTAAACGATTGGATTTTGAAAGAAGCAGGGAAGATGATTAGTGCTATAAATGCTTCACCGCATACCTTTATCATCGTATCTAATGAAGTCGGTATGGGCATTGTCCCTGAGAATAAACTCGCCAGATTATTCAGGGATATCCAGGGTGAATCAAATCAGGTTATTTCAAAGAATGCAGAGAGCGTTTATATGGTTGTAGCAGGGATAGACATTAGGATTAAATAGTAGGACGGGCGTCCCGCCTGTCAATGAGTCTAATTAGATGTTTATGAGAACGTTATATATCTTATTAGTAATTACCTTAACCTTTTTAGTAGGCGGCTGTGCCACTGAATATAATCTCGCTACAGAGCAGGAAGAGGTTATACTCATCTCTAATGATAGAGAGATAAAGATGGGGAAATCTATATCAAGGGCAGTTGAAGATAGGTTCAAGTTGGTAGAAGATGATAAGATTAAGGAGCGGATAAATAAGATAGGGGGGCGCATAGCCAATGTCTCTGACAGGAGGGATATTATATACCATTTTAAAGTCTTGAACGAGAAAGAGGTGAATGCCATGGCACTGCCTGGCGGATATATCTATGTCAACAAGGGCCTTATTGATAAGGCAGATTCTGACGATGAGCTCGCCTGCGTAATAGCCCACGAGGTTGGTCATGTCGCTGCCAAGCACAGCGTAAAAAAACTCCAGGGTGCGCTTGGAATTAATATATTGAGAATATTAATGATAAATTCCGGAGATAGCCAGACGCGTGAGAATGCAGATATAGCCTTAGCCGAATTATTCCTTGCTTATTCAAGGGAAGATGAACTCCTTGCGGATAAGTTAGGCGTGAAGTATGCGAAATTGGCCGGGTATGACCCTAATGCAATGGTGAGTTTTTTAAATAAATTAAAAGCGATAGAGAAAAAAGAGCCTCTCAGACAGCTAAATTATGCAAGGACCCACCCTTACCTGTCTGATAGACTCGCTACTGTCAGGATGGAAATATCAGGGAATATGGGTTATGAGGATTATCTTAATAAATCCCAGGAGTTTGATAAGAAGTAAAATGGAGGATATATGGAAGACCATGGAAATTCGGATTTTTTAGCCAAACAGACACTATTAGTAGTATCACCGCATGCTGATGATGAGGCATTTGGGTGCGCCGGCACCATTGCAAAGATTAAAGACCTTGGAGGCAAGGTGTATATAATGGTTATTTCTATAGGCGACCTTAAACACTACGATGGCAGGGACACAATGGTAAAATGCAGGACCCGTGAAGAAGAATTTATAGATACAGCAAAATTCCTGAAGGTGGATGGTTATGATATAGTATTGAAGGACACTGAACGCCACCTTAGATTAGACATGATGTCAAGACGGGACCTCATAAGTATTATTGAGAGAGACAGTTCAGTATCCATAGATAAAGTGAAGCCTACTATAATAGCCCTGCCGGCTATATCTTACAACCAGGACCACTGTGCAGTCTTCCAGGCAGGATTTACTGCCTGCCGTCCGCACCTGCCCCGCCTTAAGCCGTTTCAGAATATCGTCCTGGCTTATGACAATCCCACCCTTTTCTGGAATGTAGAGAGAGAAAAATTTCATCCCAATTTCTATGTAGATATATCAAAATATATTGATGTAAAACTTAAAGCCCTCTCCTTTCACAGGTCCCAGATAAAACCCTCGTTACATCACTGCAGTTTAGAAAACCTGGAAAATTTAGTCAGGGTCAGAGGACGCGACATATCTGTAGAGGCAGCAGAGGCATTTATGTGTTACAGGTTTGTGTTGTGATAAGCCACTCAAGACCTACGATTGACGGAAATGATAGAACAGCGGTAGAGTCTGTCCTAAAATCCGGTTACATAGCACAGGGTCCAAAAGTAGAAGAGTTTGAGTCCAAATTTGCAGCATTTTTAGGTTCAAAAGGGGCAGTTGCAACGAATTCAGGCACATCGGCACTACACTTAGCACTCCTGGCACTTGAACTGAAAGACGGGGATGAGGTCATTATCCCGAGTTTTGTATGCGTAGCAGTTCTCAATGCCGTGAAGTTTGCCGGTTTAAAGGCAAGACTTGCTGATATAGACTCAATAGATTTTAATCTTAATGCTGATAGTATTAAGGGGAGACTCACCTCCCGCGTTAAAGCCATTGTCCTTCCGCATCTATTTGGCCAACCAGGAGATTTGGAAGATATATTAAAATTAGGCATCCCGGTTATTGAAGATTGTGCCCAGTCCTTAGGTTCAAGATACAAAGGCGGATTAGCAGGTAAATTTGGCACAGTTTCCATATTTTCTTTTTATGCCACAAAGATGATAACTACAGGACATGGCGGCATGCTCGTGTCTTCTTCCCGCACCATATTAGACAGGGCGAGGGACTTACGTGAATTTGATGAACGCAAGGATTATATCCTGAGGTTCAATTATAAGATGATGGATTTAGAGGCGGCTCTGGGGTTGAGTCAATTTGCACGACTTGGAGACTTTATACAAATTCGTAAAAATATTGCAGAATTGTACACTAAGAAAATTGGACAATATGGCATAAATACACCTATGGTAAAGCCGGATAGAGACCACATATTTTACAGGTATGTGATAAGGGTAAAAGGGGATATAAGCGGGATAAAGAAAGCATTTCTCTCTAAAGGGATAGAGGTTAAAAGGCCAGTATTTATGCCGCTGCACAGGTATCTCGGGATGGATAACAGCGGCTTCCCAAATACTGAAAAGGCGTTTAAGGAAATTATCTCTATCCCCATATATCCAGGGCTCCATGAAGATGAGATTAAAAAAATACAGGACACAGTCTGTGAGGTGTGTAAAGGATAAGTGATAATAACAGGACATCAACCTAATTATCTCCCTTACTCGGGATTCTTCCATAAAGCAGCTATGAGTGAATATCTTGTTATTGTGGACAATGTCCAGTTTGTAAAGAGGGGGAAATTCGGGTGGATGAACCGCAATAAAATAAGGACGCATTCCGGGTGGACATGGCTTACTGTGCCTGTCCTGACAAAAGGCAGATACTATCAGAAGATATTGGAGACACGGATAAATAATAATCTTGACTGGCGGGACAAACACTGGAAATCCATACTGATAAATTATGGGAAGTCCCCGTATTTCAGTAAGTATGCAGACTTCTTTGAAGACCTATATAAAAAGGAATGGGAATTTCTTGCAGACCTGAGTGAAACCATCATCAGATACGTATTGAAAGAACTCCTGATAAATGTCCGAATTATAAAATCATCCAAATTGGAGGCAGAAGGCAAGGGGACAGACCTTATAATAGATATCTGCAGGAAATTAGATGCAGATTCCTATGTTCATGGTCCGCACGGGCAGGATTATATATCAGAAGAACGTTTCAAGGAGAATGGCATAAGGTGCATCTTTCAGGAGTTCGTCCATCCAGTATACAAACAGGTATATGAACCATTTATACCAAATATGTCAGTGATAGACCTCATGTTCAATTGCGGCCCGAACAGCAGGCAGGTCTTGACAGGAAAACTATAGATATGCAGATGTGGCTCGGAAGATATTCTATAATACTTCTTATATCCTTCTGTCTGGCATTTTTGCTTACGCCCTTAATCAGGTTTATATCCTTAAAGATTGGGGCGGTAGATGAGCCTAACGAGAGAAAGCTCCATACAAAGCCTACGCCGAGACTCGGAGGGATTGGTATATACATAGCGTATTCCCTTGCCTTATTATATGCAGTAAAACTTTCTAATCAGCAGATAGGGGTTTTAATAGGCGGGTTTATAGTTCTGCTTATAGGATTTATAGATGACCTTAAGGGCCTTCCTGCCACAGCAAAATTATTGGCGCTCATTCTGGTGGCACTGGTCTTATCAAGTTATGGGGTCTCCTTAGATCTCTTCAAAAATCATTACATCAATCTAATCCTTACCATCTTATGGATTGTCGGGGTTATCAGTGCAATAAATGCTATAGATAATATGGATGGCCTGGCATCGGGACTTTCTTTTATAGCATCAACATCTTATCTGGCGGTTGCGCTCCAAACAGAGCAATGGGAGTGGGGTGCACTGGCGGCGGCTTTAACAGGGGCAACCTTAGGATTTTTAAAGTTCAATTTTGCACCAGCCAGTATATTCATGGGGGATTCAGGCAGTTTTTTCTTAGGCTTTACCTTAGCGAGTTTAGGCATAATGGGCGGATGGTCAACAAACCCTGTTAAGGCATCCATCATTCCCATCTTGATATTAGGGGTTCCTATCTTTGACTTAATCTATACAGTGATAGTCCGGCATAGAGAGGGGATAACCAAAAATATCAGGGATATAATCACGTTCAGCGGGAAAGACCATATATCTCATAGGTTAGCAGCATTGGGCTTGAGCCATAAGAATGCAGTCCTCTTCATATACATGGTAAGCATATGCGTATCAGTAGGCGCTATAGTTTTGAGGAATGCAAGTAAGTTAGATGCAATCTTACTCTTAGGTCAGTTCATCTTGATATTTATAATCGTGGCGATATTGATGAATTTGGTAAAGAAAAAGTAATCCATGAAGAATTTGGTCTTACCCTTACTTATCATTGCCTTTTTATTACGCCTCCTGTATATCCACGAGCTACACTTAAGCCCATTCTCTAATCCTGCTACATCCGGACTTGATGTATCTATCTATGATACCCAGGCACAGGCAATTTCTAAAGGGATGTCCGAAGATGAGGTATTCTATGCCATGCCCCTCTATCCTTATTTAGTCGGATTCATATATTTCCTGTTTGGTCATAACCTCTACATAGTAAGATTCTTTCAAATAGTAATAGGGACGCTCAATCTATTTCTCATATACATTATCGGGAAGAGGCTCTTTGATAAAAATGGAACATCCGGCTGGGCGGACCGGGCACTCCTCGCATTGGTATTATCCTGTCTCTATGGCGTATTCATATTTTATGAAGGACTCTTGGTCCCGACTACACTGCTTCTCTTCCTGGATTTAATTGCCATAGTCTTACTCATCAATGATAATCTTACGAAGGGACGAGTCTTTATTGCAGGATTGTTAATAGGTCTTGGCAGCCTTTGCCAGGGGAGTAATATCCTGTTTGGGTTATTACTGTTCATATGGTTCCTCATAATATTTAAATTCAATCGTCGGAAGGTAATAGTCCATTCTGCGTTATTCTGTGCCGCAATGCTCGCCGTTATATTACCTGTGACTGTCAGAAATTTCCTCGTTGGGGGGGACCTGGTGCCAATTACTGCACACGGTGGCATAAACTTTTATATAGGTAATAACCCGGACGCCACAGGCACTTTTAATCCGCCGGATGGTATGTCTTCTGATGCAGAAGGGCTCTTAATGGATTCTAAGAGAATGGCAGAAGAGGCAATGGGTGAGAAATTAAAACCATCCCAGGTCTCAAGATTCTGGTATTCAAAGGGATTGGAGTTTATCAGGAAAGAACCCGTTAAATATCTTTCGCTTTTGTGCAGGAAGGCGCTCCTCTTCCTGAATGGCAAAGAGGTTTCAGACGTTGAGGATTTTGAATTTCACAGGATGTTCTTTCCTAAAATTTATCAAGTTACCTTTCTGGATTTTAGAATCATAGGACCTCTGGGACTGTTAGGATTAGGATTGAGTTTCAGACACAGGCGCAGGGAATTTGCGCCTGTATGGCTATTTCTAATCAGTTTTATGGCGTCAAGTATCTTATTCTTTGTAAATTCAAGGTACCGGTTTCCTGTCGTCCCGGTTTTTATACTATTTGCCGGATACGCCCTGTGGTGGGGACGAGACGCGGCAAAGGAGAAAAGATTTAAAGATTTATTCATAGGTGTTTTTATTCTCTTATGTTTAAGCGTGTTAATGAATCTCAGGCTATTTACACAGAATTTCGCTACCTCTTACTATGGCATTGCAATATATTACACGGACAAATTAGAATATGATAAGGCCCTGAAAGAATATGAAAAGGTATTAAGATTAGAACCTCAAATGCCAGGGGTCCATAATAATATAGGTAATATATATTATGAGAAAGGTGACAGGGAAAAGGCTATAAGGGAATATAAAGAGGAGATAAGGTTGTTCCCCGGACATGCCAAGAGGGCATATTATAATCTTGGCACGATATATTTAGAATCAGGTAAATACGAGGAAGCAAAAATGTATCTCTCAAATGCCCTCAATATAGACCCGGACTATAAAGAGGCTAAAGATGCACTCAAAAAAGCAAACATTCACTAAGTATGTTAAAAGTAATCTTTAGTTTCCTCCTGCGGAGTTTAATTTTTGGACATGATTTAACTGAGAATTCTTAACCGGATACCTTTTACAGGATAATGTCTATAATTCTTAGTGACTAATTCTGCATCCTTAATCATAGCAGTAGCCGCTATGAAACAATCGTCTAATTCAATCTGATGACTTTTCGTATCTTTCTTAATCTTCCCTGCCAATTCAGATGTATTTCTATCTACCGGAATAACCTCTAAACTATCAATTAATTTGACAGTTTTTTCTTTCTCTGATTCTAACATACCCGCGAATAATTCAGCGATTGTTATCACTGAACAACAACTTATAGAATCTTCTGGAAAAGATTCTAA
>CAYVEO010000040.1:0-8014 GCA_964449965.1 uncultured Planctomycetia bacterium | reverse complement strand
GCCTTTTCCTTTCCTCTTAGAAAATCTATAAGAACATCTGTATCAATCAAAAATCTACCCATCTCTTTTCCTTCCTCGGGAAGAATGGCGTAACTTGCGAATATATCTTTCTGTCCCTTCCCTTAACTCAGGATGGCTACCTTTACTCCATGCCCCAAAACATTCTTTTAATGCAGACTTAAATTCTATCCTTTTCAGTTCCTTTCGTATGGCTTCAGATACTATTTTGCTCTGCTCCCCCTTAGGGATATTTCGCCTCAGTTCCATAAGTAAATCCGCGGGTAACATAAAATTTGCCTGCTGGGTTGAAATTGACATATTATATCCTGCCTCCTTCCTATAATCTTACCTATATATTAACATATAAGTAAACCTATGTCAAGGAAAATCCCGGGACTTGGTAATTCCTCAGTCTCAGGTGGTAACGGGGTTAGAAAACCCCGCCTCTCGATAGGGAAGACATTCCTGTCCCCCTCTCTGAGGGATTACGGACTTGATAATTTTGTGGTTTTTAGAATTTCCAAAAATTCTGCGGTGTTTATTATCTTTATTCCTTCGTATTCTTTTAGCCTTCTCAGGTGCTTGTCGCCAGTAATAATATAATCAGCATGGGACTCAACAGCGCATTCTATAAATTTGTTGTCTGGAAGGTCTTCTTTTATGACTTCAATTTTTCTCGTGGGGACTGCTAAGATGGCGTTTTTCCTTATGGTTTTATCCCAATCTTTAACCAAACTTACATCAACATTTAACTCCGTCATTACTCTAATTATTTCTTCAATAATTTCTTCTGTGTAAAAGAGTTGATATTTCCTCGTTCTTTTCCACATCTTGATTACTACTGAAGGCTTGCCCCCCTTTGTGAGGACACCAGAAATAAAGACATTTGTATCTATGACGACTTTTAACAAATTATCTCTCTTACTTTCTTACTTCTTTAATTGCCTGCTGTATTTTTTCTTCTGTGACCTCGGTCCGTTTCCCAAACTCTTGACTTTTCCTCAAGAGGGTCTCAAATTCCTCATCCCAACCACTTTCAATCTCAAGCCATTTATCAATTATGTTTTTTTTGAATCGGACTGCTCTGCCCACCCTCACAGCAGGGATTTCCCCTAACCTAACCCTCTTGTAGATAGTTAATTTATTGAGATGGAGATATTTTGCTAACTGACTTGTGTTCATAACTTCCTGCATTTTATATCACCCCTTTCCTATATTAACTATAACATACTTTTGTTCATTTGTCAATTGTTTTTATTATTTTTGTATATTATTGTATGTTTATATTTCAGGTCTGACGCCTTTTCACTTAACTGAGGGGCAGGTTTAGATACATGGTATCCACCTCTGACTCTCTGCAAGATTTTAGAATGTGATGATTTTATCGCTCTCTTTTACTATCTCATGCAAATCTATAAATTTCAAAAAACACTAAAATTATTGACAAATAATCAATACATGGTATACTGATATTATGATAGACAAAATCAAAGAAGAAATGAAAGAGATAGAAGATAAACTCACTCACATGCGGGTGTATCTTTGACTTAAGTAAACGAGAAGAGAGGCTAAAGGCAATAGAATCTGATATGGCAATGCCCGGCTTCTGGAATGATTCTACCCGTGCGAATAAAATCATTCAGGAACTCAAGTCCTTAAAGTTCACTGTAGAGCCCTGGCTTGAATGCCAAAAGGAGTTAAGCGGCTTGAAGGAACTGGCTGATATATGTGACGAGGATTTCAAGGCGCTTAACGAATTGGACAACTATGTATCACTCCTTAAAGAAAGGGTAGAAAAATTAGAATTTAGCAGCATACTAAGCGGAGAACATGACCAGAACAATGCTATCCTTTCTATCCATGCAGGTGCTGGCGGGACAGAGTCGTGCGATTGGGTGGCGATGCTGCTCAGGATGTATCTGAGATGGGCAGAGTCCAGAGGTTATGGTCTTGAGACGATAGATACGCTGCATGGTGAGGAGGCAGGCATAAAGAATGTGACTGCAATTGTGCGGGGTGCCCATGCATATGGTTATCTTAAGGCAGAATCCGGGGTGCACCGTTTGGTGAGAATTTCTCCGTTTGATTCAAATAAACGCCGTCACACGTCATTTGCATCTGTTGATGTAATCCCTGAAATAGAGGAAGAGATAAAGATAGACATAAATGAAAAAGATTTGAGGATAGACGTATTCCGTTCAAGCGGTCCTGGCGGGCAGAGTGTAAACACTACGGATTCTGCAGTGAGGATTACGCATATACCTACGGGAGTTGTGGTCCAGTGCCAGAATGAGAGGTCACAGCTTAAGAATAAAAACACAGCCATGAAAGTCCTAAAGGCAAGACTATACGAAAAGGAGCAGAAGGAACGAGAAGAGAAGATGGCAAAGGAACACGGGGAGAAGAAAGAGATAGCCTGGGGCAGTCAGATCCGTTCCTACGTATTCCATCCTTACTCTATGGTAAAAGACCACAGGACAGGCGTTGAGACCGGTAATGTCCAGGCTGTCATGGATGGGAAAATAGATAACTTCATAGAGGCATATCTAAAAAGTAGCAGGACAGGCGTCCCGCCTGTCTAAAGGAGGTGGGTAATATGCATACGGATATAGGACCTTTGATTTCATTTTTGCCGTTAGTTATAATATGGTGGTGTTTTTTCATATTTTTCATGCTTGCCTATAGGACCCTGCTTGTTATATTAGTTTGCCGCGATACCGTAAAGAGGAAGACAAATACCGTCCTATGGGGTGTATTGGTTTCTACATTCGGTACTATGGCTGTCCTCCCATACCTGTTAATAAGGGAAGAGACCAGGGAAAAGCCTGTTGAGATTATAAGTGATGGCAAAAAAGAGGGGGTTTAGATTAGGAGGACTGGCGTCCCGCCTGTCAACATAGTTTATGTTTAAGTTTATCATATCCAAAATCATAGGTACCCAGAACGAAAGGGAGCTAAAACGCCTTCGTCCAAAGACGGACCTTATCAATTCCCTTGAGCCTCAAATCTCAAGGTTAACTGATATAGAATTACGGTCAAAGACAGATGAGTTCAAGAAAAGGCTTGAGGCAGGCCAGACCCTAAATGATATACTGCCAGAGGCGTTTGCAGTTGTCCGTGAGACAGGTAAACGGACAATCAATATGCGCCATTTTGATGCCCAGCTCATGGGCGGCATAGTCCTGCACGAGGGTAAAATTGCTGAAATGGCAACAGGTGAAGGCAAGACCCTTGTAGCAACGCTGCCTGTATATCTGAATGCCTTGACAGGTAAAGGCGTGCATATAGTTACAGTCAATGACTATCTGGCAAAAAGAGACAGGGAATGGATGGGGCCAATCTATGAATTTTTAGGTCTTACAATAGGCGTTATCCAGCACGATATGGAGCCTAAAGAAAGGCAGAAGGCTTATAATTCTGATATTACTTATGGGACAAACAATGAATTCGGATTTGATTATCTAAGAGACAATATGGTGGTGAGATTAGAAGATATGGTCCAGAAGGAACTCAACTATGCCATCGTGGATGAAGTGGACAGCATATTGGTAGATGAGGCGAGGACACCCCTCATAATATCAGGGCCTGCAGAAGAATCTACAGACAAATATTACAAGATAGACAAAATAATCCCCCTTCTGAACAAGGATGCAGATTACCAGATAGAGGAGAAGACCAATACGGTTGCACTTTCAGAAGACGGGGTAAAGAAGGTAGAGAGGCTGCTCGGGTTTGGCAACCTTTACGAGGATGTCAATATGGAGATTGTGCACCACGTCAACCAGGCGTTGAGGGCACATACGTTATTCAAGAGGGACGTTGACTATGTCGTTAAGGACAACGAGGTACTTATAGTAGATGAATTTACAGGCAGACTCATGCCGGGCAGGCGATATTCTGAAGGGCTGCATCAGGCGTTAGAGGCAAAAGAGGGGGTAAAGATAGAAAGGGAAAATCAGACGCTTGCCACTATCACATTCCAGAATTATTTCAGGATGTATGAGAAACTTGCAGGCATGACAGGAACGGCTGCTACAGAGGCATCAGAATTTAATGAGATATATAAATTAGATGTCCTCGTTATCCCTACAAATAAATCCCTTATAAGAACAAACCATCCGGATATCATATATAAAACAGAGAAGGAAAAATTCAATGCGGTTGCAGATGAGATTATAGATTTGCACAAGAAAGGCAGGCCTGTCCTGGTCGGGACCATTTCTATAGAAAAGTCTGAGAGGCTCAGCCAGTTACTGCACAGGAGGAATGTCCCCCACCAGGTCCTGAATGCGAAATACCATGAGAAAGAGGCGCAGATAGTTGCCCAGGCAGGCAGGCTCTCTGCTGTGACGATTGCTACGAATATGGCAGGCCGGGGGACAGACATATTATTGGGAGGCAATGCGGAATTTCTGGCGAACGACCTCCTTCGTAAACAGGGAATTGAGCCGCACCAGGCCTCCCCTGAGGAACGCAGTAATGCCCTGATTAAAGTCCGGGAGCAGATTCTGAAAGAGCATGAAAAGGTGGTTGAATTGGGCGGACTGCATATCACAGGGACAGAGAGGCATGAGGCACGCCGTATAGACAATCAGTTGAGAGGCCGCTCAGGCAGGCAGGGTGACCCAGGCTCTTCAAGGTTCTACCTTTCCTTAGAGGATGACCTTATGAGAATATTCGGCTCAGAAAGGATAGCATCTATTATGAACAGGTTAGGGATGGAAGATGGGCAGGATATCCAGCATCCCCTTGTGACCAAATCCATAGAGATTGCCCAGAAGAGGGTAGAGGTGCGTAACTTTGATATCAGAAAGCACCTATTGGAATATGACAACGTCATGAACAAACAGAGAGAGGTAATATACGAGGAGAGGCGCAGGGTATTAGAAGGCGGAGACCTGAAAGAACATATTCTTGAAATGGTTGAAGAGACATTAGATAATGTCCTGGATGCCTATCTAAATAAGAGTCTCCACAGAAACGAATGGGATTTCAAAGGATTAGCGGAATGGATGGGACATAAATTCAAGCTGAATACGATGGAAATGAGATTAGAAGAAAAAGACAGGGACCAGATAAGAGAATGTTTATTTGAGAAGGTGAAGGAATCATTAGATGCAAGGGAGAAAAACCTTGGAGAAGAGTCTATGAGGCACTTAGAACGTATCGTTATGCTTAATATCATAGATTCCCGGTGGAAAGACCATCTCTATGCCATGGATAACCTGAAAGAAGGGATAGGCTTAAGGGCATACGGTCAGAAGGACCCGCTGGTGGAATATCAGCATGAGGCATTTGATATGTTCTCTGATATGACATCCCATATAAAAGAAGAAGTCCTGGAATTCATATTTAAAGTCCAGGCTGTTCATGAAGAGTTACCTTCCGGCAGGACAGGCGTCTCGCCTGTCTTTGCTCCCCAGCACTTCCTTCATCCTGAGGCTGTTCGGATGGGCGGTGTTTCATTTAACAGTGGAGATGAGAGAAGGGAAGCAATTCCCCCTGAATCCCGGTTGCAAATGGAAGAGGCAATGCATGACCCCTATAAAAGAGAGAGTAAAAAGGTCGGACGCAATGAGTCATGCCCATGCGGAAGCGGCAAGAAGTATAAGAAATGTTGTGGAAAGTAAAATCTCCTCCTGAAGTGCCTAGGGACTGTCCCTTTAAACGAAGCAATCTAATTTATATCTTTTTATCTATAGCCTCCGGTATCATTCTTGCTTTAGCGTTCCCTCACCAAGACATAGAGTTATTGGCGTGGGTAGGGTTAGTGCCTCTATTCTTAGTGATAGACCGCACAACCCTTAAAGGTGCATTCTGGTTCTCCTGCCTCACAGGGGTTTTATTCTTCTCATTATTAATCTACTGGCTAATCCACGTTACATTATTCGGCTTAATCGTGCTCGTTCTTTATCTATCGCTCTATTTCGGGATATTCGGCGGACTCGTCCAACTCTCATGGGAACGTTCTAAATATTTACCCGTCCCTCCTTACATACGCACTCTGCTTGTCCTCTTTTTCCCGGCGGTTCTATGGGTCACGTTAGAATTCATCCGCACACATCTATTAACAGGCTTTGGCTGGGCTTTGTTAGGATATTCCCAGTATCTCACCCTCCCGGTCATTCAGATAGCAGATATAACCGGTGCATACGGCGTATCGTTCCTGATAGTGCTGGTAAATACCGGGGTCTACAGGTCATTGCGAGGGCGAAGCCCGGGGCAATCTAATTTAATCTATCTTACTCTCCCATGTATTTTTTTTGCAGCTACTCTAATTTATGGCAACTATAAATTAAACGAATACTCGCAACGTAATATAACACTCAAGGTCTCAGTCATCCAGGGCAATATCCCGCAAGGTGAAAAATGGGACCCTAAATTGAGGATGCTAATATTGGAAAAATATGAGGCGCTTACCAAACTTGCAAGCATGGAAGAACCTGATGTCATAATCTGGCCTGAGACGTCATTCCCGGGAATTATAGTTCTGGATGAAATAAATACAGATGTCCTGTATCAAAAGGTAGCAACCCTGGCGCGAGATGTCCAGATACCTATACTGATAGGAAGCCAGCGGAACGATGTTCTCACGGGGATGAGTTTTAATAGTGCTATGCTGGTCTCTAAAAATGGCGATATAGAAAGCCATTATGACAAACTCCACTTGGTCCCATTCGGTGAATATGTCCCATTAGGCAGATTCTTCCCATTTGTTGGCAAGGCAATAGATGTAGGCGATTTTGCCAGAGGGACTGAATGGACACTATTCCCATTACCCCAGGGCAAATTCGGCACGCTTATATGTTTTGAAGATACGTTTCCGGGACAGGTCCGGCAGTTTGTCAGAGAAGGTGCAGATTTTATTGTCAATATTACAAACGATGCATGGTTCGGAAGGACCAGTGCATCAAATCAACATGCACAGGCATCTGTCTTCAGGGCTATTGAAAATAGAAGAGAGGTAGTGAGGTCTGCCAATACAGGATTATCCTGTTTCATAGACCCAAAGGGTAAAATTAAAAATCTCGAGCCCTTCATAACAGGTTATAAAACAGAGACAATAACATTGGCAGAGAAAAAGAGTTTTTATACTGTCTATGGAGACCTATTCGCAATTCTTTGTCTCTGCATATCAGTTATCCTCATTGTCATTCTGAGATATTTTTTGATTGCAACTTATTTTAAATCTGGTATAATTAAAAATCAAGGAGGTGGTAGAAGATGAAGAATCCTGTTCCACTCATAGCGCGGGTTCTAATATCCGCTATTTTTCTCATGTCAGTTTGGGGTAAGATTACGAATCCTGTTGGTACCCAGCAGTTCATGGCTGCCCACGGTATGCCGCTTACTGGACTTTTTTTAATAGGCGCCATCATTCTTGAACTTGGCGGCGGACTATCAGTATTGTTAGGCTACAAGGCCAGGGTGGGGGCAATTGCTTTGTTGGTATTCTTGATTCCTACTACCATTATCTTCCATACTAAATTCTCTGAACAGCTTCAGGTGATTATGTTCATGAAGAATCTGGCTATTCTTGGCGGCTTACTGATGGTATCCTATTTTGGCCCAGGACCAATAAGTCTTGACGCACGCACCACATACTCCATGAGTCGTGTAAGATGATAGAGAAAATAAGGCAGGCATTCAAGGATGCCCGATATGAATATAGTTTGCATGCTGTTGATCAAAGTATCTTACGTCATATTCTTCGCAAGGAAATAGAGGAAGCGATTGAGTATATCAACCAGAGCCAGAAGAGTGGATAGGATATAGGAAAAGGAGGGAAAAATGAGGATGAAATGTGATCTTTGTGGAGGAACAGTAGGAGAAGAGAATGTGAGCTATACCCTCTTCTATGAAGGACATTGGGTCATTGTTGAAAATGTTCCAGCCAAAGTCTGCCACCAATGTGGTGAGAAATTGTTTGACCCTGATACAGTAGACAAACTTCAGGCTACTATCTGGAGTAAGCACAAACCTGTGAAAAAGATAGAGACACCTGTGTTTGATC